>CAZGDJ010000367.1:0-2987 GCA_964524635.1 uncultured Rikenella sp.
GCCCTGCAACATCTGTGCCGGGTTTATGGCTGATGGCCGATACAACCCTGGCAAAGGTTTCACCGAGGCCTCTGTTCTTACCCTCTTCAATAATACTGTGCAGCCATTCGCTCTGGTACTTCAGATCTCTTCCATCAACAACAATGACTGCATTTCTTATTCCGGTGCTGTCAGGCATGAATTCGGATGCAAAGAGCACCTTTTCCCTTATAAGGCTGATGCCTGGCTCCGGGTCAATAAGAATATATTCGGCCAGTTCACGAAGGTCATTACCGGTAACCCTGCCTCCTGTGTTTGACTCAACATATGTTACAAGGTCATTCCAGTTTCTGATTTTGAGATCATAAATATTCAGGCCTGCAAGTGCATCATGTATCGGACCTTCTGAATTATCAGCCATCAGATCGACAGCTGCCTGTGTTAAAACACCTTCTCTTAATGCAACTTCAAGAGCAAGTTTGTTTATTACAACAGAGTCAATGTCTGATGACTTTCCTCTTTCCCTCACAAGCGAGATAAGATCATCTGCAGTGCCAAGTGTCTCTTTTTCAGGGTCAATCGTATTCAACACCTTTGTGACATCAGCATCAGCATATTTCTTAAGGAGGTCAAGCAGAGCATCTATCTGTTTACCGGCAATAATCTTCTCATATTGAGGTTTCGAAATATGAATAATGTCAGTGCGGTTGATTTTAACGTCAGATGAAGTATTGTTTCCAAAACGATCTGTCAGACTGAATACAAGCTTTGAATCACCGGTGAGAGGCTGGTGTCTGAAGACAAATGATGTATCGCTTATCCTGAAACTTTCTGATTTTATAAGCGTATCAGTTAAAAGATCAACTTTGAGGGTAGAGCGTGGTTCAAGCAGGAGAGTGAAGAGAATAGGGTCGCCCGAGGTCACTGAAACAGAAGTATCTGTCATTACCCGCAGATCAGCAATGAAGTCAGTGTTGGGAAGAGTTACCTGCTCAAGTGTTATTGTATCGCCCCTGTGAGTAAGAGGCATTTCAATATTTCTGGAAAGATCACTTGCACCATCGGCTGAATAAGTAAAGTTAAATAAGCCCTGAGGTAGTCTTAGCGAGTAGCGTCCGGTTACCGGATCAGAGATGACAGAAACGAGCTTTGAAGCATCTGCTTTATCAATGGCGGTGATCTTAATATTCTCAGGGAATTCTTCCCTCAGGTTATTGATTGACGCCCTGCCTGTAACAAAGAAATTCCGGGGATTACGATCATTGAAAATCTCATACAGGAAAATGTCCATTTTGCCATAACCTGTTGGATCGAACTTGGAGAAATAACCCCTGAAACCTTCGCCTACCGGGGAGAAAAAGAGATCATCATCAGTAGTGTTTACCGGATAACCAAGGTTAACGGGCACACTCCATTGACCCTTATCATCAAGGTCTGATCTGAAGATATCATAGCCTCCCATATTGTCATGGCCACGTGAGCAAAAGAAAAGTGTCCGGTCATTATTGGCAAGGAAAGGGGCTTCCTCATGGTACACTGAGTTTATTACAGGGCCGAGGTTTACCGGTACACCCCAGTCACCGGTACTGTCTTTTTCAGCTACAAAAATATCAAGCCCGCCATATGATTCCTTGCGATTGCTGGTAAAATAGAGTTTGCTGCCGTCAGATGACAATGCAGCATGTGACTCCCAGTATTTTGTATTGATATTATCATTGAGCCTTTCCACATTTGACCATCTTCCATCGGAAAAATGACTTGTGTAAATATTACCCTCGAAATTATCAGTTTTGTAAAGGAACAGAGTTGAACCGTCACCGGAGAGTGAAGAAGAAAAATAATCCTGGTCAATTCCCAGTTGTGGTGTCATGTTTATAGGATCTGAATATACACCGTTAATTTTTTCAGAGTAAAAAACGGCATCATAAAACTGAAGTGCCCTTGTGAATACAATCGTGTTTTCGTCAGCTGAAACAACAGGAGATGATTCTGAGAAGCGCTCATTTACAACGCTACCAAGGTTGTGTTCAGCCACATAAACCGGATCAGCCATCATTCTGCGTGCAGTATGACATTCCTTTATCTGGAAATTTACCAGCGCGGTATCATATATCTCAGCATCAGCATCCTTCAGGAATAGATTGTATGATTCAATTGCTTTATCAAGATCATTATTTATTCGATATGCATTTGCCAGGTAGTACAGCGCATCAAAAGGAGCCCTGGACTCCCGGAATCGTCCTTCACGATACTTGAAGTCCATGTGCTTTGATGCCGTCTCAAGATATGATATTGATTTTTCTTTTTCCCCGGGGGTGTTTATATAGCATTGGCCTATTCTGAAATAGTAGTTGTAGTTCTCTGGGTAGATCTGAAGGAGATTAAGGTATTTTGGAAGTGCTTCAGCATAGTCTTCGTAAAGAATATCAACCTCGGCAGAAAAGAACATTTCGCGAAGTTCACTTTTTGTCTGTGCTTCCAGAGACAATGTCTGCATTGCTGTCAGGATGCACAAAATATATTTTATTCTTCTCATTAACTTAATGATTTCTTAAAGAGACTAATATAGTGAAATATTGCAAATTGCAATATTTTTGGATTACCCCTTTTTTATTATCCGGGATAATTTTTTAAACCGGTTTCTCAACCATGCTGAAAATAGTGAGCAGACAAGCATTATTCCAATAACGGCTATTACAGGAGTCTTCACTCCGGATTTCACGTATTTGTGCGTGAAGATTTCCATTGCCTTATAAAAATGCCTTATCCTTGACGGATCGTCTTTTGATGAGCTCTGACCTTTGAAGTGCGTTATCCGGGCATCCGGAAGATAGTAGTTTACATAGCCGCTATTTATGATGCGCCAGCTCAGGTCAATGTCTTCTCCGTACATGAAGAAATCAGTATCAAAGAGACCTGCCTTATCAAGCGCTTCACGACGAATGAACATGAAGGCACCGGTAAGTATATCAGCCCTGCAGATATTGTCGTCAGGCAGATGACCCAGA
>CAZGDJ010000368.1:0-2984 GCA_964524635.1 uncultured Rikenella sp.
TGTAAACTTCAGTTTTATACAGGTCACCTATAACCGATAGTCCTCCGATCATGTCACCATAAAGTGTTCCGTATCCTGTTGCTGCCTCACTTTTATTAGAAGTATTAAGTACCATGTATCGCAGCTTATTGGAGAATGCCATAAGAATCACTGCTCTCAGCCTTGCCTGAATATTTTCTTCGGTAATATCTGCGGGGAGGTCATTGAAATAAGGTTTAACGGTTTTGTCAAGGATGAGTCGGGCTTCTTCTATACTAACAATATGATAGGGTACTCCGAGTCTTCCAACCATGTCTTTTGAATCAGACACAGAGTGCTCAGATGAAAATGAAGAAGGCATCATTAAAGCAAGTGTATTTTCAGCTCCCAGCGCTTCCGCTGCGAGAGCAAGTACCACTGCTGAATCAATACCTCCTGACATTCCTATGACTGCCTTTGCCTGCCCGCTTTTACCAAAGAAATCAGCTATCCCGGTTACCAGTGCCTTGTGGATATAACCTGTCATATCTTCGGTATAGTTTTCGGCTTTTACAGATCGGAAAGATTGAGAATTATCAGTAGGAACCTCTGCCAGGCGTATTTCCTCTTTACAGAAGGCAAGTTTCTCAATGATCTGGCCATCTGCGCCGATCACCACTGATGAACCATCAAAGATCAGTTCAGTATATCCCCCTGTCTGATTGACTGATATCAGTGGCAGTTTGTATTCTGAGGCATTTTTCCTGAAAATATCTTCTCTTATTTTGAGTCTGTTGTGAGAAAAGGGATTTGCAGCTATATTAACAATAAAGGCTGGCTTATCTTTCATTAGTTCATCAAGAGGCGTGATGCCATAGTACCGGCACATACCCTTATCACCGCAAGGCTGTTCGTCCCAGATATCTTCACATATTGTTACAGCAATTCTGGTGCCTTTAATGTCAACTGTTTGAAACACACTGCCAGGTTCAAAATACCTGGCTTCGTCAAAGACGTCATAGGTGGGCAGGAGGGCTTTATTTATCACAGCTTTCACTTTGCCGTCATCCAAAAAGAAGGCGGAGTTATAAAGATCTTTACCATAAACACCGGTATTTGGCGATGGCCCTCCGACAATTGCAGCAATTTCTTTACAGTGTGAGGCAATCTCCCTTATTGCATTCATTGAGGCATTAATAATCTCCTCTCTGAGGAGCAGGTCAAGAGGATGATAACCTGTTATTGCAAGCTCAGAAAAAATCACCAGCTCTGCCTTAAGGGATTTGGCATGGTTAATGGCTGAAATGATTTTTGCGCTGTTAAACCCTATATCACCGGGCAGATAATTCAGCTGAGCAAGGGCTATCTTCATGATGTAATATGTCAGAAGGCCAGACCAAGCCTTATGCGGAGCATCTTCAGCCCTGATCTGTCAGCTGGCTGGTCAACCGCTGTCAGGTCTTTAGTAACATCAAAAAAGTCTTCATCAAATCCCAGACCTGCTACGAGGGAAGTACTACCTGTGAGGGAGTACTCTATGCCGGCATTTATATGCCAACCCATGTTCATACCGTAGACTTCATTCTTTGATATCTCATTTTCTATCGACAGATCAGGTATGTCTACGGATGACCTGAGAAGAACACGAAGGTCAATACCCAGATCAGTAAATAATGTCACATCTCCCATCTGGTTAGTACAAAGACGAACACCAACAGGTAAGTTGAGATAATGCAGATGATAGATTACCTCAGCGCCTGCGGGTACCATAGGTTGGGCATTATTGAACACCATAGGACGGCCCTGGTTACAACTCAGCTTGCCCCCGGCAGTTATATATGCCAGTCCGCTTGAGATCGCAAAATTCTCGCCAAAGAAATACTGGACATCACCTCCGAGGTTTAATCCGACTCTGATTCCTTCATTATTATAATAGGAGGTGTTGCTTGTCATCCATGTGATAAGCGGGTCTATGTGCGCCCCAAATCTCCAATTCTGAGACATTCCTTTGACAGATACCGAAACAAGCATTACTACGAGGAGTAATCTTGTAATTGAACTGTTTCTTTTGCTTTTCATCTTCTATCAGTTTGCAAAGTAAAAATATAAATAAATGTCCTTATTTTGTACATAAAACAAACTTATACGATATCATGCGCAAAAGACTTCTGCCTCCTGTATTTATCTTAGTGACACTTCTAATTGTATTATCCTTTGGGTGTGATCGTAATCGTTTCAGCATCAGTGTTTCAGGAGTTTTCTGCGAGATATCGATAAAAGATCTTGGGAGTGACATTTTCGATACACCGCCGCCGCAATTAAAGGCAAAAGCTGACACATTGAAGGCAGAATATGGTTCAGCACTAACCACATATAGTGCTGTGACAGGTCTGGGTGATCCATCAGATGAAAAGTGGGTATCATCTTTCATTCTCTTTGCCAGCGATCTGAACAATCTTGCCCTATGGGATAGTGTTAAGCAGGCCTGGCCTTCACTGATTACTCTTGAAGCAGACCTTGAAGATGCCTTTAGACACTATCTTTATTATTTCCCTGAGGCTTCTGTCCCAAACGTAATTACTTGTATTACAGCATTCAACAATAGCATAATAATTGATGACTCCCTGTTAATGATAAGTCTTGACCGCTATCTCGGATCAAATTCAAAATACTATCCGGCAATTGGGATCTTTGAGTATCAGTCGCGCAAAATGACACCTGACTATACAGTGTCAGACTGTATGTATGCATGGGGATCAACAGAATGGGATTATCGTGATATGAATTACGGTACCCGGACTTTACTCACCTCGATGATGCATGAAGCTAAACTGATTTATTTTACGAAGTGTATGATACCGGAACTCCCTGACACAATACTTTTCGGTTTCACGGAAAAACAACTCGGGTTTTGTAATGAAAATGAAAAGCTCATGTGGGATTACCTTATCAGCCATGATCTTCTCTTCACAAAGGATGGCTTCGTGATTCGCAAGCTAACGGGAGAATCACCTTTTACCAGTTAC
>CAZGDJ010000369.1:0-2923 GCA_964524635.1 uncultured Rikenella sp.
ATTTATGTAAGTGGTGTTGCGGGCGATATTATTGTTCCGATGTCTGCTGTTGCAGAGCTTTCGGAGGTAAAAGGGAAAAAGGATATTATTCTTCTTGCAACCAAAGCAGCTGATATGGAAAATGCAGCACGTGAAGCCTTACCACTTCTGGCTGAAGATGGATATATGCTGTCATTACAGAATGGCATTTGTGAATTTGCACTTTCGTCAGTTATTGGAAATAAAAAGACAATCGGGTGTGTCGTGGGATGGGGTGCGACAATGAATGCGCCGGGAGACCTGTTAATGACATCCAGTGGCGATTTCATTATCGGCTATATAGACCGCGATCCTGACGAAGATCTTAAGACCGTTGCTGGCGTTTTATCAGCTGTTGTACCTGTGAAAATGACTTCAAATATTATCGGACACAGGTATTCAAAACTCATTGTAAATTCCTGTATCACCACCCCGGGGGCAGTCTGCGGTCTATTTCTCGGACAGATGCTATCCATACCTCGTATGAGACGGGTATTTATTAAAATTATAAGGGAGGCAGTGCAGGTAGCTAATGCCATGAATATAAGAATAGAAGCCTTTGGCGGGAAGCTGGATTTTTACAAGTTCATTGAAAAAAGCGGAATAATTGCTGATTTCAAACGTAACATGACAATAGGGATCATAGGATACAAATATCGCCGGTTGAAATCATCAAGCCTGCAGTCTCTTGAAAGAGGAAAGCCCACAGAAATACCCTGGCTCAACGGTTTCATTGTTGAAAATGCCAGGAGATATAATATTCCGGTTCCTGTTAACAGCATGATAACTGAACTGGTGAAGCTTATAGAGGAAGGAAAGAAGAGTATCACAATAAAGAACTTTGATGACCCTTTATTTGACTGATATTAATCACTTTGAATAATGCTTTTATTGAAAATATGTAAATTTGCGCAAAGGATTATTTTATGGAAGTGAAGAAGATTGAGCCCACAACAAAGACTCCGGAAGTTTACCTGGGGCCCGAGGGGGTTATCAAGATATTGGGACGATCCATTTCAGAAGACGCCAAGGGCTTTTATGATGATGTTAACCTGTGGATTGATGATTATCTTATTTCACCCGCAGATGTTACCTCGGTGGAGGTTACCCTTGAGTATTTCAACTCTGCATCAGCAAAACAGATCATAATGATTCTCCAGAGACTTCTTATGCTGACTCTGCAGCATAAAAAGCTGACTGTTAACTGGTATTATGAAGAAGGAGATGATGATATCCTTGAGAAAGGTGAATATTTCTCTTCAATTCTCAATCTGAAGTACAATTTTATTGAGCTGAATTGACGTTCTTCATATATCTCTTTTTGAACCAGAGATAGACGGGTAACCCAAGAAGTATTATTCCAAGACCTACACCAGATTGAAATGGCAGGCTTATAAGCGTGTTAACAACAAACCATGTGCCTATCCCAAAAAAGATCAGCGGTATAACCGGGTATCCCGGAGTACGATACCCCGGAAGTTGCTGTTTCTCTCTCCTGCGGAAGAGGAAAATTGAAAAAGCTCCTAATGAATAGAAAATAAAGTCAGCGAAGGTCGAGTAGGTGACAAGCTCAGAAAATGTCCCCCAGAAAAGTAATAGCACAATAGACCAGACGCCCTGTAACATAATGGCATTTACAGGTGTTTTGTACTTTGGATGTACTTTTGCAAGACCTTTGAAAAAGATCCCGCTTTCAGCCATTGCATAATAAATTCTGGGTGAGGAAAGGGTGTAAACACCTATTGTTCCCAATGTACTTACCGCAATAGTTGCCGCAACTATTGTGCCTCCAAAGGGGAACACCCTGCCAGCTGCATCTGTGGCAAGTTTTGATGATCCGGCCATCTCAGGTATTGTCATTAATGACATATAACTGATATTCACCAGTATATATATTACAATAACTATTACTGATCCGGTAATCATAGCAACTGGTACCTTACGGGCAGCGTCTTTGATTTCACCGGCAAGAAAGGATGTATGCTGCCATCCGCTGTATGAAAAGAGTACTCCTATAAGTGCTACACCAAAAGCCGCCAGCGAACCACTCCATAATCCTGAACCAAGGCTGATACCTGTGAATGAGTTTACAGGCGCCGGAAAGAACAATCCGGCAAAAATGATAAAGAAAATGCCTAATACTTTTGCGGTGGTAAACACATTAGAGAAAAATTCCCCGTATTTGGCCCTGAGTATGTTTATCACTGACAAAACGGTAATGGCAATGCAACCTGTTATTATCTGCCAATGATAAGTCATTGGAATGAAATAGCTTAGATATGTTGCAAATGCGAGAGCTATCCCTGCGATTGAACCTGAGGTGATTATCAGCAGATATGACCATCCGTAAAGAAATCCCACCCAGTCACCATAAGCTTCTTTGAGGTAGATAAATACTCCTCCGGCACCAGGGTATCTTGCGCCCAGCTCACCAAAAGTAAGAGCTCCGGTCAGGCTCACGATGCCCCCCACTATCCAGACAGCAAGAATTGAATTAGGCGCTGGCAGGTTGGAAGCTATCTCTGACGGGGTAAGGAAAATGCCCGAGCCGATGGTAGCACCTATGGCAACCATCACCAGTCCGTAAAGAGAAAGCTCTTTGGCAAGTTTTGTCATTTCAGGGATGATTTTAGTAAGCTAGTATCCGGCTTTTCTCACCACCGAAGCCCCTGATCCAAATTCTGTTCTTATAAACATCAACAATAGCAAAACTGCCTTCGCCAGGTGTTTCCACCATAGCTTTGAATGTAACGCAATGGATAAGGTTATAATTTCCGTAGCCGCCATTATGCTCATGGCCGGCAAACCATGCAATAATATTATCATACCTTCCCAAAAGAGACAGTACTTCATCCTGGTTCAGAAGAACATGCATGTCAGTCGGCCACACCGGGAAGTGACAGGC
>CAZGDJ010000370.1:0-2917 GCA_964524635.1 uncultured Rikenella sp.
TTCTTTTCTCACAATATCAGAATGCCCTTGATGATGCTCTCGCTTTTGTTGACCTATCTGAAACTGAACTGGGAGAAGGTGAGTACTATAACCTTGTTTACTATGATGATACATCAACCCTGATCGAGAAGTTTTTTATGACTTTTGAGGCATTGCTGCTTTTCATAGAAAGTAACAGCATGACCGTGGATGATGTAAGTAAGCTAATGGCTGTCTATCATATCAACGAATTTTATTTTATGTCAGGAGGATATTACGATGCAAGTGAAGGTTATTTCATTTCACTCATAGAAATAGGCTTATGGGAAGACTTGGCAATTGATGCCGGCAATCATGGCGTTATTAAAAGTGCTGCAGAGTTCAACAGACATGAAGTGCCTGTAAAATAATATCTAATCCTTTTTGCAGACTTACTTGCTGGTGACTTAATCCATCGGCAGAAAGGGAAACTATACAAGTCCTGCAAAACCCATAAAGGCGAGGGCAAGTATGCCGGCAGTGACAAGCGAGATAGGCACACCCTGCATACCTTTTGGTATGTTGACCAGTTCCATTTGCTCCCTTATGCCTGCCAGTATCACCAGTGCAAGGCCAAAACCAATTGCAGTGGCCCCACCGTATATGACTCCAGTCAGGAGGTTATAGTCCTTCTGTATGACAAGTAATGCAACGCCCAGCACAGCGCAGTTGGTTGTTATCAGTGGCAGGAAGATACCCAGTGCCTGGTACAGTGGCCTGCTTATCTTCTTCAGTATGATCTCCACCATCTGTACCAGAAAGGCAATTACGAGTATGAATGTTATTGTCTGCATGAATGCAATACCAAGAGGTACAAGTACATATGTGTAAATAAGATATGTGGCCATGGTAGCCAGCACTATAACAAAAGTCACCGCACCTGCCATTCCCATGGCTGTCCCTACTTTATTGGAGACACCGAGGAAAGGACATACTCCAAGGAACTGAGCCAGAACAACGTTGTTAACGAGTATAGCTGATATTATTAAGAGTACATATTCCATTATCTTTCCCTCCTTATGCCTTTGATTTGTTAATCTTATTCACGATAGCAATCAGATATCCCAGAGCTATGAAGGCTCCCGGTGCAAGGATGAACACAAGGATACCGTCACCTTCAATGAATTTAGCACCAAATATGGAGCCGCTGCCGAGGATTTCTCTTATTGCTCCGAGGATCCCGAGAGCCATGGTAAAACCTAATCCCATGCCTGCTCCATCCACAAAAGATGACCAGACGGTATTTTTGCTGGCATAAGCCTCAGCACGTCCCAGCACAATGCAGTTCACTACGATTAACGGAATGAAGATACCTAGCGTTGCATACAACGATGGCACAAAAGCCTGCATAACCAGGTCGACGATAGTCACGAAGGTGGCTATAACAACAATAAATGCAGGTATTCGCACTTTATCGGGTATGACATTCTTCATCAGTGAAATAACCACATTTGAACCCAGAAGCACAAATGTGGTTGCGAGTCCCATTCCAAGACCGTTCAATGCTGATGATGTCGTTGCCAGGGTAGGGCAGGTACCAAGTACCAATACTAATATGGGATTCTCTTTAAGGAAGCCCTTGGTAAAATTCTTCAGCTGACTCATTTCAGACCTCCTTTCTCAAGTGCATTATAAGCTCTCTGTACGCCGTCACAGAAAGCCCTCGAACTGATTGTTGCTGCAGTAATGGCATCAACGGTACCGCCATCCTTCTTAACTTTCAGCACAAATGTTACCGGATTCTTCCCCTTGAACTGATCTTTGAATGCCGGACTGTCAGGGGTTCCCTCAGGAACCATCTTTGTTCCCAGTCCCGGCGTTTCTTTCTGTTCCAGCACTATAATATTGTAAATTGTCAGGTCAGGAGCGAAACCTACCATAAGACCTATGTAACCGCTGAAACCTTTATTGCTGTATGACTTCACAGCATAGCCTACTACCTGATCTCCGTTCTTTGCCGGGTAAACCTCGAGGCTGTCTCCTTCACCTGTGGGTAACATGAAAACCTCATCATTGGGATTATTGGTGAACGCAGGTACTACCTGTTTTATAGCGTCAAGCTTTTTATTTAAAAGTGATGTTTCAATGGGTTCTTTAGTGATCTCATAGACAAAGCCCAGTGATGCTGAGGCACCAAGGGATATGAGTGTTAGTGACAGCGCCATATTCCTGAGTGTAGATTGCATTTTAGCCATGTTTTACCTCCTTTCCAAACCTGCGGGGCTTGATGTAAATGTTTAATAAGGGGACAAGAGCATTCATAAATACTATTGCAAATGAGACTCCTTCGGGATATGCTCCAAATGTACGTATCAGTACTGTGATCACGCCTATGCCTATCCCAAATATTATCTGTCCTTTATGTGTCATTGGTGATGTAACATAATCAGTTGCCATGAAGAAGGCACCTAGTATCAAACCTCCTGTGAGAAGGTGGAAGAGTGGGTCAGGGTATAGGTCAGGATTAACTTTCCAAAGTATCCCGGTAAAGAGTGCTACGGTGACCAGTATAGAGAGAGGTATATGCCATGTTATCACCTTCCTCCAAATCAGGAATAGGCCACCGAGGATGAGAGCTGCTGCTGCAACCTCACCCATCGAGCCTCCCATGTGACCGTAGAACATCTGCATGTGAGAAGGGATCTTGTCCATAAGAGCATTGACTGTCTCCCCGTTCTTGATGCCTTCACTCATTATACCCAGAGGAGTTGCTCCTGTTACAGCATCGGTATAGCTTGTTTTAAACCCTGATGGCACAGGCCAGCTTGTCATCTGCACAGGGAAGGAGATAAGAAGGAAGACCCTGCCCACCAGTGCCGGGTTAAACGGGTTATTACCCAGCCCGCCAAAGGTCATCTTCGTTACTCCGATGGAGATAATAGCTCCGATGATTATTATA
>CAZGDJ010000371.1:0-2902 GCA_964524635.1 uncultured Rikenella sp.
ATGAACTGAGACAATCTGACCCGGACACATACCATAAGATATGTGATGAAAGCCTTACAGTCAGGGATATAGCCGCAAAGCTAAAACTGACCTACCGGCAGTTAAGGAAGAAAAAACATCCCCTGGTATGGCTTATACTTTCCGGGCTTTTTCTCCTGGTAACATCACCTGTCTTTATAGTCGGAGCCCTGCTGAATATTATAATGTTTGAAATACCTGTTATACAGGCACTTAAGCTTAAAGACAAGCAATTTATCAGCTCCATCAGATATGGACTTACTGTGGGAATAAGTCTTATTTTAATGCCGATCTATCTTGTATTGGTCTTTTTATTCATTAAACCATGGTGGCTGGCCATTGCGGCATTTCTTGCCGTGCCTTTCTCGGGAGTCCTTGCCTGGAACTGGTTGCTGCTAATGCGCAGAACCATAGGAGGATTGAAAATCAAATACCTCAGATGGAAAAAGAATCCTGATTACTCTCTGTTGAGAAATACTTATGACAGCCTGATAGCCAAGATGAAAAAACTTTAATGGATAAGTTCTTTAAAGATAAAGTCGTCTGGATCACAGGAGCATCATCAGGAATTGGTGAAGCGCTTGTGTATGCCTTTGTCAAAGAAGGATGCAGGGTTATTGCTTCATCAAATGACAGCAAAGGTTTAGAGAAAGTAACAGGTAACTGCCGTGATATGGCCGGCAGTGTAAAAACAATACCCTTTGACCTTTCTGATATCCAGTCAGTTGAAAACGCAGTCAGCAGTGTAAGGGACAGTGAAGACAGGATTGATATACTTCTTAATATCGGAGGTGTAAGCCAGAGAGCCCTCATAAAGGAGACGCCGTTATGGCTTGATCGGAAGATCATGGAGATAAATTACTTTGGGACCATTGCACTTACAAAGGCTGTTTTACCCATTATGATAAAATCAGGAGGCGGGCACATTGCCGCCACCAGCTCGATTACCGGAAGGTTTGGTTTTCCGCTCCGGTCTGCTTATTCGGCTTCAAAACAAGCTCTCCATGGCTTCTTTGAGACACTTCTTTTAGAACATAAAAGTGACAATATAAAAGTATCTGTAATTATCCCGGGAAGGGTAAAAACGGGTATCTCACTTCACGCCCTGACTGCCTCTGGCAATGAGCATGGTAAAATGGATGAAGGCCAGGCCGAAGGAGTTACTCCGGCTAAAGCAGCGGAACAAATAATGAGAGGCCTGAAACGCAACAAGAAAGAGATACTTGTCGGTAGCAAAGAGTTGATTATGCTGTGGATAAGGAAATATTTGCCTGCCCTATTCTTCAGGATTGCAGGCCGGATAAAGCCAATGTAAAAGAAAACAACAAGGATGAAAGGATTTATTATCAGTGGTATTCAGCAGGTGGGAATCGGGGTAAGAGACCTCCGCAAGGCATGGGATTGGTATATTAAAGCCTTCGGAATGGACTGCCCTATTTTTGAGGAAGAGGCTGAAGCACGACTTATGCTCCCTTATACAGGAGGCAAACCAAGGAGCAGGCATGCTGTGCTGGCCATGAACCTGCAAAGCGGGGGCGGATTCGAGGTATGGCAGTACAAGGGACGTGAGCCACAGGACAGAAATCAGGAGACTCAGGCTGGCGATCTGGGCATCTTTTCATGCAAAATGAAAGTTAAAAATGCTGATGAGGCATATAATCACTTCAAAGAAACAGGGGTAAAAGTCCTTGGAGAGCCAATAGCTGACCCCTCTGGCAACAAGAGCTTCTTTGTATCTGATCCGTTTAACAATATTTTCCATATTGTTGAAGCAACCGACTGGTTCATGAACCTCAGAAAGATATCAGGCGGATCATATGGTGCAATAATTGGTGTGTCAGACATTGAAAAAGCCAGGAAGATATATACAGATATACTTGGATATGATAAAGTTATCTATGATGTTACAGGCACTTTTAATGATCTGGTCTCAGTTCCGGGAGGCAAGGGTAATTTCAGGCGTATGCTTCTTGGACGCGTAAAGCCTTTCACAGGCGCTTTCAGTAAGTTATTTGGTGAGAGTGTCATTGAACTTCTGGAGGCCAAAGACATAACTGTTACTAAAATATTTGACGGCAGATACTGGGGTGACCCGGGATTCATCCACCTTTGCTATGACATTAATGGCATGGGCAACCTGCGTAAATACTGCGCGGAAGCTGGTTCTCCATTCACTGTTGACAGTCAGCAAAGCCATGAAGGTAACAGCTTCGATATGGGCGAGGCTGCGGGGCACTTTGCATATATTGAAGACCCGGACGGTACATTAATTGAATTTGTGGAAACACATAAGCTGGCTATTCTAAAGAAACTGGGATGGTATCTTGACCTGCGGAAGCGCGATCCCAACAAACATCTCCCCGGCTGGATGATAAAATCACTCAGGTATTCGAGAGTAAAAAAAGGGGGATAAGATTAAGAATTACTAGTGATGCATTAACTTATAAATACTTTTAATACTATACTGATAATAAATATGTTACAATCGTTCTTTAGCTTTTTGATTTGAATTGATGTGTTAACCCCGAAGGGGTTTGATATGAATAACCGTGGGTGCAACCCACGGTAAAGACAAGAAAACCCTCTGGCAACCCCGGAGGGGTTGAATATTAAACTCAATATACCAGTCCAATATTCAGATTGTGCTACTTCGTGGTACGATTTATATTGAAATCAAACGCATCAGCAGTAATTATAAATTATAAAGTAAAAAGGGGAAAGCAGGCAGGATTATTTCTTAAGAACTTTAGAGGAGATGGAGCCGAGAATATTCTTTAGCTCAACGCTTTCTTTCATTAATCTTTCTAGTTCGGCATTTTCAACGCAGATCTCATGTAATATCCTCAACCAGTAATTTGATTCTCTCATTTCCTTTAAAGATATC
>CAZGDJ010000372.1:0-2897 GCA_964524635.1 uncultured Rikenella sp.
GATGGAAGATTGACTTTTTGGGAAGCAATGTACTGGTATCAAAATGGTAATGGTCAGCCTTTACATTTAAACCTTGAATTGTTAAATTTTAGTAATGTCCATTTAGACGATTTTTATGAATTCGATGGTAGGTTTTTTGCAGATATTTCTCTACTATCTGACAATAAGGCAAATCTTGAAGAAGGACTTGTACATGGGCGTTTAAAACTAGAGCGTATTTCTTTAAGTTTGGAAGCTCAAGTCCGTTATGATGATGAGGTCCATGGAAGAGGGGAAATGTTTGAATTTGATTGGCAGTGGGATGCAACCTTGAAAAGAAATATTGGAACGAAACTTGGTGGTTTGGTGTATGGCTATCAAGGTTTTATATATATTGGTAATTTGTGTTGTCTCCCTTTAGGTATACCAATTATTCATGGAAAACCATTCCCTATTTATTATTATGGAACTATTAAGATAAATCCTTAATTAATACTAAAAATGAAGCGTATATCTTTTCTTATAGCAGTTATTCTTTTGACAGGTTGCTATCGAACTAATTATGAAATGCAATACAAAGCAAAGAAAGAATTGATAACTGACATTCATCGTCATGAATTTGAGATGTTAAGTGGCCCCTTCATTGTAAAAAAGGATGAAGCTTCAACTACTTTTATGTGGTATAAAACACTGGAATTTACTGATACAGCAAAAGCATATGTCATAGTGCCCAGAAAAAGATCTTTTTTTAGCAACATAAAGATTGGTATGAATTATCAATACGGTTATCTTGAAGGTGCCATGAACTCTTTTAAAGACCTTTTCCCTGAAAATATAGCTGACAAATTTGATGAAAATATTCAGCTTTCTGAGTTTAAGCCAGATTCTCTGACATATAGTATTAAATATATTATAGACATTAATAAGCTTCTCTTTTTCATTAAAGAAGGTTATTTCGACATTTTATCTAAGAATGAGAGTTACGCAGTTATTACGTTTTATGAGCCTTTTGCGGAAATCAGCCAATCTATAAATAGCATTTCCGGTTCAACTTGGGCTGCAAAAATATTTTTTGGAGATAGTAACAAAATTTCAATATTACCAATAGAGGATCCTCGCAAATAGTGCGAACCGGGGCACCGGCCCTTATCGGGGGTAACTCTGGCAATAGAATACTTTTGTATGACAAAAACCGGGACACTTATGAACAATGAGTGTAATCACTAAAAAGTATAACTATAAGTGATTATAATAATTAAAAGTTGTATCTTTGAAAGAAAAAAATGTATCCAAGAACTCTTGGCGATAAGATAAATAAGCGAATTGACTCCGGGAAAGCAATTGTTGTTGTTGGCCCGCGTCAGGTTGGTAAAACGACCTTGATTGAATCACTCCTTGAAGCAAAGGAGTATCTTCTGCTGGATGGTGATGATCCAAAGACAAGAACTTTGTTAGCAGAACCAAACACAGAACAAATAAGGTCAATTATAGGAAAAAATAAATATGTTTTCATTGATGAAGCTCAACGAATTGAAGGTATTGGACTTACAATGAAAATAATAACTGACAGATTCAAAAACGTTCAATTATTTGCAAGTGGTTCCTCCTCTTTTGATTTGTCAAATAAAATAAATGAAGCTCTGACAGGAAGGAAATGGGAATACAAATTATTCCCTGTCTCATGGGAAGAATATGAAAACCATCATGGATTTTTACATGCTGAACAAAATCTGGAGAACAGATTACTGTATGGATTTTACCCGGATGTTCTGAACAATGCAGGGGATGAAATAAGTGTTTTAAGGAATCTGGCTGACAGCTACCTGTATAAAGATATTCTGGCATATGCAGACATTCGCAAACCGGAGGTGCTGGACAAATTATTACAGGCTCTTGCTTTACAGATAGGAAATGAGGTTAGTTACTCTGAGCTTGCCCAGATTGTAAGCGTGGATAAAAATACAGTAAGTAAATACATTGATATCCTGCAAAAAGGATACATTGTTTTTAAGCTTAGCAGTTTTGGCCGCAATCTCAGAAACGAAATAAAAACCAACAGGAAAATTTTTTTCTATGATAATGGTATCAGGAATATGATTATTGGAAATTTTGATCCCCTTGAGCTAAGAACAGACAAGGGTGCTCTATGGGAGAATTTCTTAATTGCAGAAAGAATCAAGCAGATTGAGTATAAACAAACTTTAGCCAGGACATATTTTTGGAGAACAAAACAACAACAGGAGGTCGATTTTGTAGAGGAAACCGGGGGCAGAGTGTTTGGATTTGAGTTTAAATGGAACAGAAAGGAAAATCAAAAACTGCCAAAAACATTTACGGATACGTATAATGCAGAAAATAAAATAATTGACAGAGTAAACTTCAGGGAGTTTGTAATCATAAATAATGCCGGTTCCTGAAATCTGTAGCTGTTTGATCAAATCACAATTTTGCGCAAACAGCGCTGGCTGTCCACGGAGGATGCGAAATCTGGAATGTTCCGTGGCGGATGTGCTTAAAAGGGCAGGAATGTGCAGAAGGAAGAGGAACATGCCAGATTTGTCCCCCGTGGCTCTGTTTCTGTGAGTGAGTAAGGAAAGGAAAGGGGAAATATCTTAATTTTATAGTGAAGTCGGTGAGTTATGCAATCATTCTGTCAGGACAATAATGCTTATTTTGATTACATGAAGTGGGGCAGCACCATCAATATGAATGGAAGGTTATATGACCCTCTGATCGGAATGTTTCTGAGTCCTGATAACTATGTTCAGTCACCAGGTAACTCTCAGAATTTCAACAGGTATTCATATTGTCTGAATAACCCACTTTCTTACGCTGATCCTTCAGGTTTATGGATTAAGTCTATTAGATTTGGAGAGAATGATCCGGATGACACAGATTATAGTCGTTACGATATGCCT
>CAZGDJ010000373.1:0-2897 GCA_964524635.1 uncultured Rikenella sp.
AGCCTCGTTTCCCGCTCAGAAAAAAGAAGGAAGCATCTGCTTCCTTCTTTTGTTATAAAAAATAGTTTACAAAAAAATCTAAATTTCTCCTCCTAAGATAGGAGGAGTACCCCTCCGCAGGAGGGGGGAGGTGGTATGTCAATTCTATAATAAAGCTATATTAGAAAACATACCACCCCCCGGCTCCTTCGTCGCCGTACCCCTCCTGTCTCAGGAGGGGAAACTTTAAGCTTAGCCTTTTCTTTATTTCACCGGGCCCCACTCAATAAGGATGTTGTCACGGAAATAGAGAAATTTTTTAGAATAGACCCACTCCTCATCAACGCTCTGGTCAACATACATGCGGTTTATCTGTTTGGGTTTACCCCAGCTGTCACGGGCCATATCTGCAGTAACCCCTTTCCAGACTTTATGCTGATAAAGGCGTTTGCCAATATCCTGACCATAGCGTGCAATAAGCACACTGTATCTGTCTGATGACTGATAATTTTGAGTTTGGGTTTGAGGCTGATACTGAGGTTGAGTGACAGAAGCTGCCTGATAACCCGTTGCAGGAGAAGTTACCAGTACTTCATCCTTCAGTTTGTCAGACTTAACGTACCCCAGGCTGTTGTCAAAATTTACCAGAGTGTAGACGGTATCAGGCTTAATTACTTCAACCGTTGTTCCGGAAGGAATTATTGTGATAACAGAGGTAAGGTCATCCTTGTCGCTAAAGAGTCTGATGGCTCCGGTTGTTGTTGCTCTCTGCTCATTCTGCGCAGATGCTGTTATTACAGCAAATAGTAAGATTAATGAAGATATCAGGGTTCTCATATTATTAGGATTTATGTATTTCGCTCAAAAATCGTACCAGCAGGGACATGCTACGGCATGTCCCTATAAATATTGTGGTCTTTTCTTTTATTTTTTTCGGATAATCATCAGTCCGTCACGCAAAGGCAAAACAATTTTTTCCACACGGTGATCTTTCCTGACCATCTCATTGAACATAACGACACCCTTTGTCTGAGGATCTTTAAGCGCTTCCTCACCTTCAATCTTGCCACCCCAGAGCACATTGTCAGCAATAATGAATCCTCCTTTACGCACCTTCTCAAAGACAAGATTATAATATTCGCAATATTCACGTTTATCTCCATCAATAAACACAAGGTCAAAGGTGCTCTCCCGGTATGTAGAGTAACCCTGTCGGCCACACCGGCAAGTGCAAAATAATGAGTGCTCATCTCATTTAGCTCATCATTCACTTCAATGGTATGCAGTTGTCCCCCGGTTTTCAGTCCCCGTGCAAGGCAGATTGCCGAATAGCCGGTATAGGTGCCTATTTCCAGGATGCACTCAGGATGTATCATATATGAAAGCATCTCAAGAAATTTGCCCTGTATATGGCCTGATGCCATATTGGGATTGACAACATAGAGATGTGTCTGACGATAGAGCTCTTCAAGGACTTTGTCTTCCGGAGAGCTGTGATCACGGATGTATTTATCGAGATCTTTCTCCATTCTGCTTATAAATTAATGTCGATAATGATGTCTTGTCAAAAATGACATTAGCTGTTTCAAGCAATTCAGAGGTTGTAACGGCATCAATTTTTTTGAATATTTCAGTCATGCTGTCTATCCTGCCAAAGACCAGCAGGCTCTTTCCGAGACTGAGCATAAGACTCTCATGGTTCTCCCATTCTCTCGCCATATAACCTTTGATCTGGTTTTTTGCTCTTGACAGCTGGAGTGTACCCAGTGTTTTGTTTTTCAGAATGCCAAGCTCATTGTATGTGAGGTCAATGCTTTTCTGAAGGTTGCGGTTATCAGTTCCAAAATATATGGTTACCAGCCCCGTGTCTGTATAAGGACTATACATTGACTCAACATTATAAGCATAGCCGCGCTTTTCTCTTAAAGAGAGGTTAAGTCTTGAGTTGAGACCTTGTCCTCCCAGAATATTATTCAGGATATAAAGCCCCATCCTTTTATCATTGTGGAGATCGTATGCAACATTACCAATGATACAGTGATTCTGAAAAGTATCCATCTTCCTCTCAGTAAAGGCAGGTTTATAGGAATATTTAATTTTTGATCTGGCAACTCCCTTGCTTTCAGGTATTTTCCCGAAATACTTCTCGAAGAGGCAGATAAGGTTTTTTGGTATGATGGATCCCACGGAGCAGAAAACCATCTGATCTGTTGTGTAATTTCGATGAATGAATTTTCTGAGTTTATCGCGGGTGAATGATCTGACTGTATCAGGTTGTCCCAGAATACTTCGGCCTATAGGCTGATGCGGAAATACCATCTCTTCAAATTCATCAAAGATATACTCCGCCGGATTATCCAGGTATGAGTTAATTTCCTCAATGACAACATCTTTTTCCTTTTTTATCTCCGGCACTGGAATTGTAGAATTAAAAAGGATATCGGCTAACAGTTCCATGGTACGAGGGTAGTGCTCTTTGAGAAAGGAAGCGTGGATGGCTGTCTCTTCCTTCATGGTATAGGCATTCAGCTCGCCTCCGACATCTTCAAGACGGCTGAGGATATGATAAGGTTTTCTCTTTGCAGTGCCTTTGAAGAGCATATGTTCAATAAAGTGAGCCATGCCATGTTCTTCAGGGAACTCATCACGTGAGCCGGTATTGATTATCACGCCGCAATGGGCAACCTCGCTTGTAGTTGTATAATGAACAAGTCTTATACCATTGGAAAGAGTATGAAAAGTCAGATCCATAGACGTCATGAGAACATGTAAATATAATATGAAAAGACCCTTTAACTACCATATAAAAAATTGAAATACAGCTCTTGCATGGAAGAGAAACAGGTTGTATATTTGCCATCCCAAAAGGTACCATAGCTCAGATGGTAGAGCAACGGACTGAAAATCCGTGTGTCCCC
>CAZGDJ010000374.1:0-2856 GCA_964524635.1 uncultured Rikenella sp.
ACTTGCTGTTTGGTTTTAACCGTGTGATGTTGGAGCTGAAGGATCCTGTCCCTGTTCCCTCATGCGTAATGCCCTCCACTACAGAGTAGTATGGGCCCCACATCAGGCCCCTGTCTTCTATGACGGAGCCTCCATCTTCTAATATTTCACCACCGGAGAAGCATTTTGACATCGAAAGGTTGGTGATTTCAGCAGTGACAACTAAAGGGAGATCCGCCTGCTTTTCACAAGACCATGTTATTGCTGTTAGTATGAATAGCATGGCTGAATTATATACCACTCTACTGAAACTAGAAAAATTTTTCATTCGCTTCGGGTTTAATATTGACTTTCAGAGTAAAACAAGCCTTTTCTCAATGGCTTTAAAATTCAAAATAAATTCGACCGAATGCAAAAATATTTCTAAAAAATTTTGTACAGAAGATTATGTTAATCGAAAAATCTCTTGGTTAAAGCAGAATTATCTTACATAAGGCATTGTTGCATCAACCCAGACTTTATTACCTGCGTTTGTGAAATGCAGCCCGTCAAGAGAATAATTCTTCTCAACATAATTATTGGAATCAGCCATAAGAGAAAAAAGGTCAAGATACTTGTACCCATATTCTCCGGCGAGATCTTTAAACCCGACATTGAGTGATAAAATCAACTAAGGTTAGTCTTTTCATTTTGAAAGTTTTAGGATTATTTCTTTCATGAGTGGTAATTGCTGCTCCATACTCTTTAGCAGCGCCAGCTGGGTGCGCGCTCTCTGAAGGTTGTGCAGAGTGTGTTTTACCTTGAAGTAGTTATCACCGTCAATAAAGTCGGTAAGGAACCTGGTGCCGATGGTATATGTTAGCAGGAGGGGTGCGAAAGCAAGGTATTCTTTTTCAGTTTCATTCAGAATCGATCTGGTTTCTGAAAGGTAACCTTCAGCATATGCCTCAAAGAGTCTAATATTCATTGAAACTTTTGAAAGATCCTGCTCGTCCTCGGTAGCTGTATTTGCAGCTGTACGGATAGCGTCACCAAAGTCGTAGTGAACATAGCCCGGCATGACAGTGTCAAGGTCTATGACACACAGTGCTTTATCATCAAGATCAAGTAAAATATTATTGAATTTTGTGTCGTTATGAGTGATCCGGACGGGGATAGTCCCTTCTTTGCCAAGCCGAAGGATGATCTTCATCTCATCTTCGCGTTTGTGAATTTCGTCAATCTCCTTCCTTGCCAATTCAACCCTTTGCACAGGATTAATTTCAACTACCTGATGCAATGTGTCAAGCCTTCTTTCAATATTATGAAAGTGCGGGATAGTTTCGTTTAATGGATCACCTCCAAGGTCGGAAAGCATAGCCTGGAATCGCCCTATAGCCTTGCCTCCTTCATAAGCTTTTAAGGTTGAATCAACAAGGTCATATGATCTGTGGTCACTGATGAAAATATACAAACGCCAGTAACTTCCTTCCTCATCAGTAACCCATGTCTCTTTGCTGCCCTTTGCTTTAATCAGAGTGAGGCATTCTCTTTTGACATCACTGCCGGGTATTGAAGAAAGTTTTCTCCGAAGATGACCCGTGACTCGTTCAATATTCTCCTGAAGCTTTGGAATATCCCTGAAAATGTGATTATTAAGTCTCTGAAGGATATAGTTGTCACAGCCATTATCTGAAGTAATGATATGGTAGGTGTCATGGATATGCCCTGACCCAAAAGGTGTTCCGTTGGTGAATGTGCCCCTGGCTTCAAAAAGACTGAATACTTTTTTCAGGTCTGCAGCCATATATAATTTGTTTTATCTTCCTTTCAGCCGGTAACCATGAAGCGAGTAGTAAAGAATAATAAGGTATGAAGGAATACAGATCCAGTATGCTGTCTGAGTCGTGGAGATATCAGCAAGCTTCCCGTAAACAAGTGGTATCAAAGCACCGCCGACAATTGCCATTATTAAGAGGGCTGACGCTGTCTTCGTGAATCTTCCAAGGCCTTCAAGTGCAAGTGGCCATATCGCCGGCCAGACAAGCGCATTGGCAAAACCAAGCAAAGCAACAAATATAACGGTGACCGGAATTGTCAGTGTCACAGCATTAAATGTGACAAGATCTCTGAATGGCATTGTGATGGCCGTTGCTGAGGGTGTCAGAATAGCTCCAAGAGAAAAGACGATACCCAGAGCGGCTGATAACCTAAGAGCGTTGACCTGGCTCATAGTTCTCGGGATAAGCAGGATACCCAAAATGTACCCGAGGATCATCCCCAGCATTGTCAGCGAAGCGAAATATTTTGCTGAGTCCATCGCAACTCCAAGCGATTGGCCATATCTTATTATTGAGTCAGCCGCAATAACTTCAACTCCAACATAAAAGAAAAGGGCAATAACACCTATAATGAGATGAGGGAAATGCCACAGGCTCGTTTTTTTGATGTTGGCTTCCGTGGTCTCGCTCTTTTCTTCATCAGTATCCACCTCAGGAAGGTGAGCATAACGTAACAGGAATCCAAGAGCCACAAGTACCACAGCCATAATAATATACGGATTTATTACACGCTGTGCAAGCTCATCAAGAAGACCATTTCTGATGACAGCGTCAGCAGCTTCCGCCAGTTTGCCTTTCAATTGGTCATAATCACTCATGAGGTGAGTAGCAAGTATGATAGGAGCAACGACGCCTGCAAACTTGTTGGCTATGCCCATCATGCTGATCCTTTTTGCTGCGCTTTCACGGGGTCCGATGATTGTAACATAAGGATTCACTGCTGTCTGCAGCAAGGCAAGCCCTGTCCCCTGCACAAACAATCCAATAAGAAAAACGCCGTAGTTGCGTGAAAGTGCCGCAGGTATGAAAATCAGAGCTCCTATAGCCATAACCCAGA
>CAZGDJ010000375.1:0-2853 GCA_964524635.1 uncultured Rikenella sp.
AGAAGCTCAAACCATAGGAACCATCCATTCTCAAATACGATGTTATGCATTGGAACCTCCTTTCTGGCCGGGATTAACTTCAGGCTCTGCTTCCTTTGCTTTAGTCATCTCAATAAACCTTACCGATTCATTAAAAGATTCTTCGTGTGCTTCCTGTTGTGGCTGATATTTGGCAAACTTAACCATATCTGACAGAGAGAGCACATTCTTTATTATTGAAAGCTCATCCTGTTTAAGAACATCAGCTTTTTGCAGCATCCTTACGGTTTCATCAGTAGTGAGTTCCGGCGACATAATGGAGTAACGTCCATCAATGTACCTGCGAAGGATGTCTGAGAGTCTTGAATAATATTCCTTGATTTCACCTTTCTGCCATAGCTCCTCTTCCTTTAGCTGATCAAGCTCCCTGAACGCGATAATATGTGCCGGATCTGCCGGTGGTGCCGGTTTAATGAACCTGCTGAGAGGATTGCGTGGGAGGAATTTCGCCAATGCCCATACAATTAGCAGCATTACCACTGCCAGGATTATATACGGCAATATATCCCTGAATTTCAACGGCGCTTTAAATGGAGGTACAACATCAAAAATGACATCTGTTGTATCAGACGGAGTAATATCAGGTCTTGTGACATTAAGAACAATATAATCAGAGTAAAACCTGCGTATACTGTCACCATTCTTAATCTCGGCAAAAAACGGAGGAATTATGTATGTGCCGGAATCATATGATGTGATAAGATACTTATCAGTAATTGTCATCCTTCCGTCTGACAGCGGAGTGGTATCTCTTTCAGGTTTACCAAGTATTAAAATATTCTTTACAAGTGTGTCATTAAATACTTTCAGGTCTGCAACGGTTTGAGATGGAACAGAGGCAGATACATATAAATTCTGCTGGTCACCGATGAGCATTACCGCAGTATCAGGAATTGCAGTAACAGCAATATCCTGTCCTTTAGCAAAGAAGCCGAAAGAGAAAAGCACTATCAGACCTATAATTCTCTTCATTTTTCTAACGATGTTTGAAAAGTGAGATCAAGGGTTTAATATAGTCGTCGCCGGTGTTGATGGAGGTCATATCTACTCCGCAGCTTCTGAAGGTGCTGCTGACCGCTCCGGAATGTTTTTTCCATCTGGCAGCGTATTCATTTCTCACTCTCTTTGATGTGGTGTCAATCCATTTTTCCAGTCCTGTCTCCGGGTCAGCAATACGCATAAAACCGATGTCAGGAATCTCTGTCTCGCGGTGGTCAGCAATGTTAAGTGCAACCAGGTCATGTTTACCTGATGCTATCCTCAGTGCTTCCTCAAAAGGAGGAGACATGAAGTCAGAAAGGATAAATGCAGTGCATCTCTTTCTGATCACATTAGTCAGAAAACGAAGTGGTTCAGAAAGAGATGTGGCTGATGATTTCGGATTAAAGCTCAGGAGCTCGCGTATTATTCTCAACATATGCCCTCTGCCCTTTTTAGGAGGGATATACTTTTCAACTTTGTCAGAGAAAAGCATAAGTCCGACTTTATCATTATTTGCAATTACTGAATATGCGAGTACTGCTGCTATTTCAGTCATCATTTCGCGCTTGGTTCCGGCAACAGTCCCAAAATCGCCTGAGGCGCTTACGTCCACAAGAAGCATTACCGTCAGTTCGCGTTCTTCTTCAAATACCTTGATAAAAGGATGTCCGAACCTGGCTGTGACATTCCAGTCAATACTTCTTATATCATCACCATACTGGTATTCACGTACTTCGCTGAAGACCATACCGCGTCCCTTAAAAGCGCTATGGTACTCTCCGGCAAAGATCTGCCTGGTAAGACCCCGCGATCTTATCTCAATCTTCCTTACTTTCTTCAGTAGTTCAGTTGTGTCCACTTTCTGATCATTTAGTTATAGCAACCAGCCAGGCACATTACAGACTATGGTACTTCAACAGTATTAAGGATTTCTGATATTATCTGATCCTGTGTAATATTCTCTGCTTCTGCTTCATAAGTAAGTCCGATACGGTGTCTCATGACATCAGCGCACAGATATCTCACATCTTCAGGCACCACAAATCCTCTCCGGCGGATAAATGCATATGCTTTTGATGCAATAGCCAGGCTGATACCTGCCCTTGGTGAAGCACCATAGGAGATCAGCGGAGTGAATTTTGATAAGCCATATTTTTCAGGTGTACGTGTAGCATAAACAATATCGAGGATATAGTTTTCGATCTTTTCATCAAGATAAACTTCCTTGACAACATCACGCGCCCTGATAATATCTTCAGGTTTCAGAACAGCAGACGCCGAAGGGAAGATGTTTGCAAGATTTTCACGTATTATGAGTCTCTCATCTTCTTTTTCAGGGTATGTGATTATCACTTTCAGCATGAACCTGTCAACCTGTGCCTCAGGAAGAGGATAGGTACCTTCCTGTTCAATGGGGTTCTGAGTGGCAAGCACCATAAAAGGCTCATCGAGCTTATAGGTATTTGCACCTATTGTCACCTGTCTTTCCTGCATTGCTTCCAGAAGCGCACTCTGGACTTTAGCTGGTGAACGGTTAATTTCATCAGCAAGGATGAAATTTGCGAAGATGGGGCCCTTTCTGACAACAAACTCCTCTTTCTTCTGGCTGTAGATCATGGTACCGATAAGGTCAGCCGGCAAGAGATCAGGAGTGAACTGTATTCTGCTGAACCTGGTATCAATAATTGACGCCAGCGTTTTAATAGCAAGTGTTTTAGCCAGCCCGGGGACGCCTTCAAGCAGAATGTGACCATTGGATAACAGTCCGATTAACAGAGAGTCTGTCAGGTGCCTCTGCCCTATAATAACCTTATTCATTTCCTTTCTGATAAG
>CAZGDJ010000376.1:0-2834 GCA_964524635.1 uncultured Rikenella sp.
GTATGCAGAGAGCTTTTGAAGGCATACTTTCTACAAAAAACTATGAGCTACTGAGCAATGATGAATGCTTAAACCTTTTATTACAGGCCGAATGGGAAGACCGTGAAAATAAAAAGATATCCAGAAATCTTCAAAATGCACGTTTTCGTTACCGGGCGAGTATGGAGGAGGTCGATTTTAATCACCTGATTATTCCGGTGAAAGTGAGCCACTGTTCCGGCTCAAAGTGAGCCACCCTGAAAGCGGATTTATTTTTTAAAATTAATCATTCTTTTCAAAGTTGTTTTTCTTTCTCAAAGATTCTCCTTTCAGTTCGATTCGATGAGCATTTCCTGACAATCTGTCCATAATGGCATCAGCCAAAGTTGGTTCATTGATATAATCGTACCAGGATGCCACAGGGAGCTGTGAAGTGATGATTGTAGAACGCTTTGCATATCGGTCTTCAAGAACTTGTAATAATGCTAATCTTGAGTTCATGTCCAACGGATATAGGCCCCAGTCATCAATAATTAGAAGTTGTGTTTTTTCGATCTGTGAAAGGTACTTTATATAAGTTCCGTCAAGCTTGCTCTGGGCAACTTTCTCCAGGAACCGGTTCATTCCAATATAAATTGATTTATATCCCATTGAACAAGCCTGGCGGCCAATGGCACAAGCCAGGAAGCTTTTGCCGCAACCTGTAGCCCCTGTAATAAGGATGTTTTCCGCGCGGTCAATAAAACCGCATTCACCCAGCGTTTGCAGCGTATCTTTGGTGAGGTTACGAGCCGCTGAACAGTGTACTTGCTCTAGAACTGCATTATAACGAAGCTTGCTTAGCTTGAGATACATCTCTGTTTTTCGCTCTTTTCTGTGCATTAACTCAGCTTCTACCAGCCGGGCAATGGCTATGTCTAACGAGGGCTGTTCATGCAAGGGAAGTGAGTTAATGGCTTGGTAGGCCAGCAGCATTCCTTGCAGTTTCATCTGCTGTAATTGATCGAGAGTGGCTTGTTTATTCATGTTATAAGGATTAAAAAAATTATTGATAAGTTTTTGCACCGCGTATGTTTTCATGTTCCGGCAGCCGGATCTCCAATTGGGTACTATTCTGTTTATCCAGGTTGTTTTTAAGGATATTGGTTATCATCCTATAATTTATAATCGGAGCACCGAAAGCCCTTTTGCATGCTGCTTCTAATCTTTCTGCAGAGTATTTCTTTTCATGTCGCAGGATACCCAGACAAGCATTATAGGTCTGCTCGGGAAAAGCTTTTGATGAAAGTATTTTTTGAATGACCCATGCTGTATTTTCCCCTATGTTACTGGCTTTTTTAATAAAATAGTCGGCATCCCATCCACGCATTTCCATGTACTTCTGATGTTTGTCCGGCATATGTTCCTGGAGGGTTGTATAGCCATAACGTCGATAACTGCGCCGGTGGATGGCGATTCGGTTAAAACCCAGATAGATCTCAATTTCACTGCTGTCGTAAATGATCTTTACCTGTTTACCGATGTAATTGTGAGGTACGCTATACTGGTGCCAGTCTTCGCCTAAAATCACATGGTAGTTCTTTTGTACTTTGGCGTGGGTTATATGCTTTATGGTAAAGGGTTCTGAAGGTAATGTGCTTAAATGTTGTTTTTCTTCATTTATGAACCTGTTCTGACGGCTAATGTCTCGTTTTTGAAAGTTGGTATGGTTATGGATGTCAAGCTGTCTTAGAATATGAAAGTTTAGTTCTTCAAGGCTATGCATCTCTATATTGCGCAGGGGTGCATAAACGCGTATATAGGCCAGATTCACCCCTTTCTCAACAGAAGGTTTATCTTTTGGCTTTGCCACGCGAGCTGCAGTAAAATTGGTCCCATAATGCAAAGCCCATTGCTGGGCAAGCTCGCCAAAAGATGGTTCATACCGGTTACTTTTAATGACAACCTGCTTAAGATTGTCAAAGAGAATATTCCGGGTCACGCCGTCCAAGAATGTCATGCATCGGCCAAGAGAAGCAAATAATTGCTCACTGCATGCATTTGGTAAAGCTTCTAAGTACATGAGTCCGCTAAAGGGCAGCACACAGACCATAACAGGACAAATTACTATCTCGCCTGTTTCCCGATTAATATAGCTCAGGGGAGAACCTGCAAAATCTACCTGAAGATATTCTGCTGGCCGATGCTCTAAATGCATGGTGGCCTGGTTCCTTTTTAAATAATCAGAAAGATGTTGGCAGTATTGAGTATAGCTATATCCATCAGGATTATCCGCGATATATTCAGACCAAAGTAATTGCCTTGTAACCCCCGTCTTTTTTAGCTCCGTAATGATACCGGGTATCTTTTCTATAAAACTGTTATATCTCGGGTTATTGTCCTTTAGGTTCTCGCAGGGATTAAGTATATTCCATAATTGATGGTCATCCAAAGCTATTAACTCTGAAAGTGACTGGCCACTTGCAATGTATTTACTCTCATAGTCATCAATGGTGTTACGGCTAATAGATAAATCGCGGGCTATTTGTCGTTTTGATTTACCGCTTTGTATAAGTTGTAATATCCTTCGAACTTGTAACATTGTCAAAGTTTTATTGGCCATGATAAATTGTTTTCTTCACAATTTACCATGAGTTACAAATCCGCTGTTCAGGGTGGCTCACTTTCTGCCGGAATGGCAGTCCTGCTTGCCCAATCTTATCTTTCAAAAGTGGCTCACTTTCCACCGGAATGGGTGGCTCACTTTGCTCCGGAATAGGTGGCTCAGTTTAGACCGGAATGAGTGGCTCAGTTTGGTCCGGAATAATCAGCTTAGGACCAATTAGAATTATAGGTTTCCAGACCTTCTAAAGTTG
>CAZGDJ010000377.1:0-2816 GCA_964524635.1 uncultured Rikenella sp.
TTTTCCCTTCTGATCTCACCACAGAAATATATTGATAATCACGACCCATAACCACTAAACCTGTTTCTTCGCCGTCAAAGCGGGCATTAAACTTCAGCAAAGCAGTTGCTATGAATTCTTCTGCAGGGAACTTCTGCAGCATAAGGTTAGGGATATCCCAGAGATTTATATGCCCCTCAGGTTTTGGAATGCAGTTCAATCGATAAAAGCCGAGATTTCCGCTCATATATCCCCACTTCACTGAAGTATTGGCAGGCCATTGCCACTGCAGACCCGCTTCAAAGCCATTGAATTCGTCACTTTCAGGCGGAGTAACGATGTCAAAGCTTCTACCTACATCAGGTTTGGTATAAGAAGCTACCGGCTCACCAATACCATCTCCGTCATCGTCATTTCCTATGACAGGCCAGTCATCAATCCATTTCATTGGCTGAAGGTGAACAATACGCCCGTAAGCGCCCTTATCCTGGAAATGCATGAACCAGTCTTCCCCTGTCTGTGTTGTGACCCAGGCGCCCTGGTGGGGACCATTCACCGAAGATTTGCCCTGATGCAGGACTTTCCTTACCTCGTATGGGCCATAAACGTTATTTGAGCGTAATACTAGCTGCCAGCCAGGCTTCACCCCTCCGGCAGGTGCAAAAATGTAGTAATATCCGTTACGTTTGTAAAACTTCGGACCTTCAACAGTTGGATTATCATCATGCCCATCGAATACCATAACCCCTTCATCTTCAACTTTTGTACCCTCAATATCCATTCTGCTGACAATCAGCACACTTTTAACTCCTGCCCTGCTGCCGGCAAAAGCATATACTAGATAGGCATTGTTATCATCATCCCATAATGGACAAGGATCAATAAAACCAACCCCCTTTTTGACCAAAACCGGTTCAGACCATCGGCCTGCAGGATCAGAGGCTTTAACCATATAAATACCATGATCAGGGTCAGGATAAAAAATATAGTAAACCCCATTGTGAAAAGAAATGCTTGGAGCCCATACTCCACAACCATGTTGCGGAGTACAATACAGTTCATATGGTAAAAGGTATTTCAGTGCATATCCTTTCAGCCGCCAGTTCACAAGATCAGTTGACTGCAAAACAGGCAACCCCGGAACACAATTGAAAGAAGATGCAACCATGTAGAAGTTTCCATCCACCCCCACCACGTCAGGATCTGAATAATCTGAGTGCAATATCGGATTAGTATAAGTACCGTCACCATTATCGGAAACCCATACTGATGAGGTTATGCCGGCCTGTGGTTCAGAGGGTCTGTCAGGTCTGTTATCATTCTTACATGAGTAGCTTACCATGACTGAAAGAAGAAGAATAAGTATTTGTTGCCCTTTTCCCATGATACTGCTATTTATAATTGACTGCCACTTCCGGGTATAGCTTTATAATATCATTCAGGTCGAAGTATTTGAGTATGTCAGGGATAACATATGAGTACCAGTCCTTTTCAACAGGCCTCTCAAGTATTTCCATATATGATCTTATTGTAGATGACATAGTCACTTCATATATATGATCTGACAGGGCAGCTGCGTACACAGCAACCGGGGCAGCTGCACCAGTAGCATAAATCCTTACGGGGAGTCCGCTTATTGAAGGCTCACCGGAAATGTATTTAGTAATGGTAAGAATGTCCGTTACCCTCTGCCCCGGTAATGGTCTCCCGATATGAAGGCTTATTGTGGCATTATGGTATTCACGGTTATAATATTTCCATTCATTGGCCTCAGGTTTTTCAGCCATTTCTCCCATTCCCCGAAGGTCAGCCAGAAGGACTGGATTGCCCCTGTCCATGAGTGTAAGTATCAGTGATTCATCAGATGCGATTTTTTCTTTTCCGGCTTCATCCAGAAAGAGTAAAACTGAATCCTTTTTGCCAATTTTATCAGGAAAATAAGACAGACATGGAAGTGGTACTTCGCCCTCCCTCCTGAGTATCATTTTACATATAATGTATCCGTCTTTTCTTTCTGAAGCAATCTTTTCCACAACGACATCGACGTCATCAGCTCCCATGACCAGCAGTTTTTTCAACTTTTCCTTAATCTGCAATCTGTTATTTTCCTCAAGGAATTTTTTTCTTGATGACTCAAGGGCACAGGCAATCTGTAAAGTTGTCTCCTGAACGTCATTTTCATTTTTGAAATTACTGTTTACCTGGCCGGAGTGAGTGCACCAGGTATCCTTCTCTTCCATAACGTCAATATCAGGTTCTTCAAGATCGACATCCCTGTTGCACAGCCATTTGGTAAACCATTCTACGGCTTTCACGCGCTTTGGTTCCGAAATGCCATGTCCGTCATCTACGGTAAACAGTGATACTTTATTTTTGGAGCCAAGCAGTGAATAAACTTCAGATACTTCATTGAATGTTTCAACAGTTCCGGTATAATCCACAAAATCATATCTTCCGGCAAGTATCAGGAGTGGTTTGGGGGCAAACATGATAAGAAAGTCTGCTATTTCTATCAGCTCTCTGCCTTCATTGGGTATCTGCTGGCATCCGTCGCCTGTTCCGGAAAGCTCATAGTTACGTTCTCTGCGTGAAATGTTGCTGCAGGGGGCAGCGGCCTTGATGCGGTCATCATAAGCCATAAAATACGCACATTGCGCACCGCCTCCGGAATTACCAATACATCCTATCCTTTCGGGGTCAACTTCAGGCCTGCCCGACAGGTAATCAAGAGCTCTCACATTATCATATAACTCCCAGGCAACAATACTGCCGCCAACAAGGGCAGCTCCGGCATTAAGCAAAGTGTGCTCAGTGGTACTGCCTCTTAGAATCCTGTT
>CAZGDJ010000378.1:0-2776 GCA_964524635.1 uncultured Rikenella sp.
TGATTCCCGTGAGATGAGATGAATGCCATTAACATCAATAGTTGCCTGCAATTTTCCTGCATGAATCCAGTTTCTGATGGTGCTCTTAGAAACATTGAGCAGTTTTGCTGCTTGACCTATAGTTACTTGCATTGATGAAAGAGATGTGTTCATGAATTGAATTGTGAAAAGTCAATGTTTTCAATAAAAACTGTTCTAGCTGTGATGCGGGAATTTATTGAGGTATTTGGGTGGGTTTTTGAAGCAACGTTTTTTCTCATATACTTATTACAATAGAGTAGTGTTTGAATGTCAAATAGCCTTGAAACAAATTGAAGTGTTGAGGCTAAACTATAGGGTTAATTTATGTCTTATGAAGACAGCCTGTTATAGGTCTAAAATGAAAAATAGTAAAGTAATTTTTTTGTTTAGATTGGTGTGACGACAAAATTCATGCAAAAGCAAATTGCTTTTTTTCTGTATTATGAATGAGGCTAAAAAGAGGTTATTTTATCGATTTAGACCTATAAAAAGTGTGTATTTGCATTCTTTTTATTTATTATATTGCGCAAATGATGCAATATACAGGTAGTTTAGTTTTAAAAAATAGAAGCGAGTAGTGGTATGGGTTTATATATTTTTATATAGATAAATATATATAGATGTCTTTACTATAATAAACGTATATTTATTATCAGTTTGATAGTGTCTTTTGGGGAAAAACTATATATATGATAATTTGCGTTCTGTTAAGTTTTTTGATACCCTGAAACAACGCATGAAGCAGGTTTTTCGACAATTTTTTGATGACCTCGGCATTTGGGGGAAGGGATGGCGTTTTTACATTGAACGTCATGTTGTGCGCGCTGCGGGAACATTTGAATCACGGAAGGATGTATTAGTTGATGTCCTTATGGCTCGTCGCGGCACCTATCAGTGGCCATTTCTTCATATTTCATTAGTATTACTTGCAATCGCTGGGGCTGCGAGCGCACCAATTCTTGCAAGTTCTTATCCTGGAGCCATTCCAAACACACTCGGTGAATTTACACCACCATCAGCGGTTGCAGTATCACTGGACACCGTGCAGGGGGTAGATACACAAAAATCTGATAAACCAAGAGATCAGGTAATTACCTATACGGTCAAACAAGGTGACACTTTGCAGAAAGTTGCGGATCAATTTGGTATTTCTGTCGATACCATTAAGTGGGCAAACGATTTGAAGCGGGATGCGCTTGCGATTGATCAGTCACTAAAGATTCCTCCTGTGACAGGTATCGTGTATAAAGTAAAAGAAGGAGATACCATTTATACCATTGCAAAAAAATATCGGGTTGATGCACAAAACATCGTCAACTTTCCATTTAATGACTTTACCGATCTTGATACGTTTGCGCTTGCCATAGGCCAGACGTTAGTTGTTCCAGGTGGTATTCAACCAGAAGCTCCTGCACAAATCATTAAATATACTCCATCTGTGTTTGCGGGAGGAAGTGGGCAGTTGGTGTGGCCGACCACAGGTGCGATAACGCAATATCCATCTTGGTATCATATGGCACTCGATATCGCAAATCCTGCAGCTCCTGGGGTTGCCTCATCAGGGGATGGTGTGGTCATTCTCGTCAAATATCTAACCTATGATTATGGACAACATATCATGGTTGATCATGGAAATGGACTCGTTACACTATACGGACATTTGCAAGCAATTTATGTAAAACCTGGGGACCAAGTTGCAAAAGGACAGATTATTGGAAAAATGGGGTCAACAGGAAGATCAACAGGGATGCACTTACATTTTGAAGTTCGGAAAAATGGGATATTAGTTAACCCACAATCTTATTTAAAATAATGAAACAGAGTAATTAATATTAGCAATTAATATATTATGATTGCTAGCAATTAATATGTAGAGACTGACAGCATTTCTTCTTCATATTTTTACTTAACTATTGTTGGAGGAAGAGACAAATGTTAGTTTTTCCCCGCATTTTATTCCCGCAACATTTACTATTTAAATAGATTGTTAAAATAATACATATATATTATTTACCGCATGGAATTGAAAAAGATTTGTGATGTGATTTACAGTATTTTTGCAAAAAATTGGGTAAAAATGGACATCTTTTGTATAGGTGTTTTTCGTCGGCGTCATTAATGGAGACGATAAAAAAGAATGATGAGAGGGAAGAGTTGTTAAAAAAAAGTAACTGTTTTTATGGGATGTTTTGTTGTTTTTTGTTGTCCCACTTCATCAAGATTTCGTGGGACACATTTCGCATTATATATGGATGTCTTTGTGATAAAAAGTGGCTGCGCCACGCGTAGCCCGACGGGGAGAAGTGTGTCGCGTCAAACGCGACTACCACGTTTGATCGAGTCGAACTCGACTGATTAATTTTGACTTGGCGTGGTGGACCTGACCGGAGTCGAACCGGTGATCTCCGCAATGCGAATGCGGCGCATTACCAACTGTGCTACAGGCCCAAAAAATATATCTAACGTGCCGCGTCCACGTCGAACGTGGTTTGAAACAAACGCGGCTCGCTTTCAAACTCGTTCTCACAAAAAATGTGAAACCGCGTTTGACGCGGTGGACCCGAGGGGAATCGAACCCCTTTCTAAGCTATGCCATAGCTTCATACTACCGGTATACGACGGGCCCAATAGGAAAACTGTGCAGTCATTATAAAACAAAATGATAGTATTATGCTACTAAAGTTTTTTCCACAAAAACCACTTCAAACAAAGCCTCATAGGGGATGGTAATCAAAGAATAAATCTTTGATTATTA
>CAZGDJ010000379.1:0-2748 GCA_964524635.1 uncultured Rikenella sp.
TTATTCAGGGGGTTGTAAGCGAAAAAGCCATTGCAGAAGTATTTAATACACAAGGCTTCAAGATCATGGAAAAACACCTTGAAGATGGTGCGTTAAACACTCTCAGCGTCCCGAATGCCAGGAATGGAGTTTACATTGTTAAAGTGACTGACGGAAATAAAGTTTATTCCCAGAAGGTTGTACTGCTGTAAATAAATGTTTGGGGTTCCGCGTTCCGGGAACCCGGCACGCGGCATTCGGAACCCGGAACTATCTTTTCATGAAGACATATATCTTCGTTATAAAGACTTTCCGTCTCCTGACTGAGTACAAGCCGGGAAAGCTGACCCTTATCTTCCTGCTGACGCTTTTCATGGGTGTGAACTCAGGCTTTTCCATTGTACTCCTGATACCACTGCTGCAGCTGCTCAATATAGGTTCAGGAACTGTGGCAGAGGGTCCGGCATTGTTCTTCCGTAACATGGCTTCGGATTTAGGATTGACGCTTAACATTGAGACTATCCTGTTAATATATGTGGTTTTGCTGACGCTGAATGCGCTCCTGCAGTACTGTAAATCAATTATTGACGCCGGCTACCAGCAGTCGTTCACCTACCACCTGCGCCGTCGTCTTTTCCGCAAGATCATTCTGGCCGACTGGCCGATGCTTAACAGCAGGAGCAAGACCAACCATTTGCAGATACTCACAAAGGAAGTGCCCAACATGGCAGTATACATATATTATTATATGCATCTGCTGACCACCCTTATCATCTCAGTAAGCTACATAGCCTATGCGTTGGCTGTTTCGCCGGGTTTCACCCTTATCATTATTGCTGTTGGTGCAGTTTTGTTCATTGTATTGCGCAGGTTTCTTTTCAGATCTTTTCATCTTGGTGAGGAGGTTGTCTCATCTTACAACAGGCTGCTGAAGTATATTGACGACTTCTGGCAGACAGTGAAGATAGCAAAGGTACACAGCTCCGAAGAGTTCTACTATAACAAGTTCGATGAGGCAAGCACCTCTCTTCTGGAACTGGAGTTCAGGATGATGAAAAACTGGTCATTGCCGCAGCTCATCTATCGCATCAGCGGCATAATAGTTCTTGTCCTCGTAGTGTATATAGGGTATCACACAGGCCGGGTGCCGGTAGCTTCATTTTTCATACTTATCCTCCTTTTCTCACGCATCTTCCCTCAGTTTGTGGGGATGAATACTGACGTGAACATGATCCTCTCCAATGTGGCATCGGTAAGAATGGTGATGCAGCTGGATGAGGAATTACCTGAAAATGGGATCACTATAAAGACGACTGACAAGGTATTGGAGCCGGTAAAGGAGATCAGGCTCGAGAACCTGCAGTTTGCTTATGACGATAGTATGCAACTTTTTAAAAACTTCACCGAGACAATTCCGGCAAAAAGCATCACCGGGATAATAGGTGTATCCGGCATAGGCAAAACGACACTTTTAGACCTGATTGCAGGTCTTCAGAAACCAGGTTCCGGACGCATTTTGGTTGACAACCTGGTGCTCGGTGACGATTTTTTGCCTGAGTGGAAGTCGGGCATAGGCTACCTGCCACAAGATCCTTTCTTCATTGACGGGACTCTGCGTGAAAACCTTGTCTGGGACAGCAGGAATACCATCACAGATGCGGAGATATGGAAAGTTCTGGAGCAGGTTAATGCCGCTCATCTTGCAAAGCGTTCTGAAAAAGGTCTTGACACTTTTATTGTGAATTATCAATACTGCTTTTCCGGAGGCGAGTGCCAGAGACTTGCTTTAGCGAGAGTGTTATTACGCAGACCCAGGTTATTGCTTCTTGATGAAGCCACTTCATCTCTTGACGCTGATAATGAAGCTATGATAATGGAAGTCATATCAAAGCTCAAGGAACAGGTTACAATAATCTTTGTCACTCACCGGGTGTCATTGCTGCCTTACTTTGATAAGGTCATCAGGCTTTAAGGGATCGAATAAGCGATGAAGCGAAAACTTGAGGGCGCGACAGAGTAATTTGGGGACCAGTGGACCAGCAGACCAGAGGACTGCCGGACCGGTTGCCAATAAACCTCATAAAAAAATTGTTTATATTTAAGTATATTTATCCACTCTTTTTTACGTTAGATAAAACGTAAATAAAATAAGGACCATGAAATCAAAAATTCAATTAATCCTTTTTATTTCTTCAGTGCTGCTTCTTGCAGGCTGTGGAGCAACAAGCACAGTGACAGACAGTTCAGGGGGAAGAGATGGCTCATCTTTTGAAAAAGCCGTTATTGCATCTTCAGTCCGCGCAGAGTATAAATGGATTGACAGAACATACCCCGGGGCTCAGCTCTTGACACAGATAGTTGTTTATCGTGGTGATAAGCCATTTGATAAGATCTCTTTAAAAACAAAAGAAGGTGAGGAGAGGGATATATATTTTGACATATCAGGGTTTTATAAACCCAAGCAGTACAATGTTGAAGGGCAGCAGGTCAAATAAACGGGAATAGCATTTCAGAAGAATCAGCGAGTGCTTTGGTTTCACCTTTTTTTGATTTGGCATGAATCAGTTCATTAACAAGATAATAGCCAACAGGTACCTGCCGCGGTGGATGATTTTTGTCATTGACACCTTTATTGTCATGACAGCATTCCTGCTGGCCTACACCTTGCGTTTCAATTTTGCAGGCAGCATTGACCCGGTAAGTCAGACCATTCAGATGGGACTGACGGTGGGATCATTCGGAGTCAGTTTCATTCTTTTTCGTCCCTTT
>CAZGDJ010000380.1:0-2744 GCA_964524635.1 uncultured Rikenella sp.
AACGATGGTAATAGGTATCGGGTACCCGTTCTAGAAATTAAGAATTACGAATTGCGAATTACGAATTTTATGATTGGGATATCTGTTGCGTCTTGACTATTCCCTTTCTCCCATTATACTTTATACTTTTGCCTTATGCCTTATGCCTTATACCTTATACCTTTTGCCTTTTGCCTTTTGTCTCCTCTTGACTTTTTTCCCTTTTTGTCCTAAATTGCATGCGCTCGCTGTATTATCATGAAGCCGTTGAGGAAGATAGCTTCAGAATTGATTGGCTTTGACAGGCGGGAGCGTAGAGCTACCTATGTTGTTGCCATTATTCTCATTATATTAATAATTATACGTATTTCCACCTCAGGGAGTGATGATATTGTTCTCACCAGTGAAGGTGATTTAAGAGATGAGGTTGAGGCTGAGGCTGAGGTCAAGGTGAAGAATCAGGCATTTTTTAATTTTGATCCGAACACTGTCTCTCCTGAGGATTTGATTAAACTGGGCCTGACAGAAAGACAGATGACTACATTCATCAATTACAGAAGGAGTGGAGCGAAGTTTTATGATACTGATGATATAGCAAAGGTATACGGTTTAGATTCATCACTGGTGGCAAATCTGAAACCCTGGATTATAATCAGTGAAAGGAAACAACAAAAATATTTGGAATCAACTAAAGCAAAAGATCCCTTGGCAGCTGTATCATCAGAAACTCATCCGGTTTATTTGCCGGCTGTTATCGATCTGAACAGGTGTAGCGCAGGAGATCTGGAGAAGCTGCCCGGTATAGGTCCTGTACTGTCTGAAAGAATCATGAAGTACCGGAATCTTCTTGGTGGTTTCATCAATACCGGTCAACTAAGGGAGGTGTATGGTATTGACTCTGCGACCTATAAGCAGATATTTTCGCTGGTAACAGTCAGAAGCGATTCAGTTATAAAAGTTAATCTTGACAGTTGCAGCTTTACCCAGATGGCAAGACACCCATATTTCGGGCAGGAAACAGCGCGGGCGATAATTAAATTTCGGGCACTAATGGGAGCACCAGTAACGGTAGAGACACTTGTAAGTCAGCGTGTCATTACTGCCGCACAGGCTGAGCGTATTATCCCTTACATAGGTGTTATGGAACGTCAATCGGGCCATGGAGAATGAATTTATTTTGTGAAAAGTTTTGAAATGAATTTTAGACTCCTTAATTTTGCGGCTCGATTTTAACATAAAATTGGATTATGATAATTGTACCAGTAAAAGAAGGCGAGAACATTGACAGGGCTTTAAAGAAGTTCAAGAGGAAGTTTGAGAAGACGGGTGTTATCCGTGAACTCAGGTCACGTCAGGCTTTCACCAAACCATCGGTCCGCCGCAGGGAAGAGGTGAAGAAAGCTATTTATGTTCAGGGGCTTCAGAGAGACGAGGAGTAATTTCCTGTCTTATAAAAGATAATCAATAAACAAGTAATAGGTTCCTTTTATGGACAAAAAGGAATCGTTCGTTCAATATCTGTTGACTGAGAAACGATATTCTCAGCATACAGTGCGTTCCTATAAGAATGATCTGGAACAATTTCTCCGGTGGGTATCACCCACGGAGCTCTCAGAAAAACCACAAGATATTACCTCTGTTCATGTGAGGGCATGGATGGTTTCCCTGTTGGAGTCCGGCTACTCGTCGGTAAGCGTACATCGTAAGATCTCAGCTCTCAGGGCTTTCTTTCGTTACATGCGCAAGCATGGGATGAGTGCTGTTGATCCAATGTCTCGTGTGGTGCTACCTAAGAAAGCAAAAAAACTCCCTTCATTTGTGAGTGAAGACTCACTGGAAAAGTTGCTGGACAATTTTAAATTTGGCGATAATTTTTCCGGTGTTCGTGATAAAACTATCGTTGAAATGTTGTACCTTACAGGCATGAGGAGGTCTGAGTTGATAGGTCTCCGTGATGAAGATGTTGATCTTTCTTCTGGCGTGGTGAGGGTAATGGGTAAACGTAGTAAGGAAAGGGTTATTCCGTTGATAAGCAGTTTTATAACATCTCTGCAAACTTATCTTAATGTTCGCAGTGAGGTGGGTTTTGCGTCCGGTGAAAGATTCTTTATCACAGAGAAGGGCAACAAAATGTATGATAAGGGTGTTTACAATATTGTAAAAAGATACCTTTCAATGGTAACAACGGTTGAGAAGAAGAGCCCACATGTCTTAAGGCATACTTTTGCAACTCATATGCTGAATCATGGGGCTGATCTGAACTCTATTAAAGAGCTTTTGGGTCATGCCAGTCTCTCTGCAACCCAGGTTTATACACATAACACTTTTGAACAGTTAAAGAAAGTATACAAACAGGCTCATCCAAGAGCTTAATAACAAATTATATATAGGAGGTACTGCCATGAACATTCAGATCCATTCGGTTAGGTTTGATGCTGACAAGAAACTACTTGATTTCGTAACTCAGAAACTGAATAAGCTATCGCAGTTAAGTGATGGTATTGTCAGTGCTGAAGTCTTTCTGAGGCTTGATCATGATGAAGAGAGGGAAAACAAGATTACTGAGATCAGGGTTGAACATCCGCGCGGGCCACTTTTTGCCCGTAAGCAGAGCAAGACTTTTGAGGAGTCAACCGATTTGGTTATTGATGCACTTAAGAAACAGATTGTCAGGCAGAAGGATAAGTTACGCGGGGAGTAAATTTTGAACGAAAAAAAAACTTGGGAGAATTTTTGAGATTTGAAATATAAATTCCTACATTTGC
>CAZGDJ010000381.1:0-2740 GCA_964524635.1 uncultured Rikenella sp.
CCTGGGTCATTTTATTTTCGGGATAAACGCAGGTCATATAAGGGATGTTATCTCAGGAGGAAGGGTTATTGTTAGAAACAGGAAGATGACAACCGTTAACGAGGAAGAGATATTAAGAATCTCACAGAGCCAGTCTGAAAGGTTGTGGAAGAAGATGTCAGAAGCAAAGTTCTATTGAGTTCTAATTATCAGGGTGTGCTGTTGCTTCCATTATAGAAGCTTCAATATCCTTAAGGATTATCGGTTTGCGGAAGAATTTGTATATTAATCCTTTCTCAAGTGCCTGGGAGATATTTTCTGTCTCATCGAATCCTGTCAGGAGAAAGAAAGTGACTCCCGGAAAGTCTTTTTTTGCAACCTTAACAAACTCGATACCATCCATTCCCGGCATCCTCATATCGGTAATTACAACATCCGTTGAGGGATTGTTTTTCAGCATTTCGAGGCCCTGCTGACCCGAATGGGCTGTCAGCACGTTAAACTTGTTTTTAAAGTTTATTTTAAATAGAAACACATTGCTTGGTTCATCATCAATATATAAAACGTTAACATGCTGACTCATGATTCTTTCTTTTTTATTAATGGCAGAGTCACAAACACTGTAGTCCCTGCATTCTCCTCTGATTTGAACTCTATTGTCCCCTGATAGTCCTTAAGAATATTATAGGATATAGTCAGGCCCAGTCCCGTACCTTTACCCGGTTCTTTTGTGGTAAAAAAGGGATCAGTAACTTTTGAAATTATTTCACTGCTCATGCCGCTACCGGTATCAGTAATTGAGATCAGACAACGCTCCTTATTTTTCCCGGTAAATATAGTAATAACTCCTTTATCTGATATTGAGTGGATTGCATTAGAAAGTATGTTCAGGAAGACCTGATGAAGTCTGCCCTGGTTGCATAATACTCTGATAGGAAATTCTGTGTAGGTCTTCTTTACCGTTATCCTGTCTTTATACTGGCTGTTAAGCATCACCAGGCAGCTGTCTATAACGCTGCGCACATCTACTTCCGTGGCCGGAAGATCGTCCCTGCGGCTATAAAGGTTAAGGCTCGATACAATATCACTGGCTCTTCTGACACCATCCTGTACGCTGTTTATAAGAGGTAAAACGGTATCAGATCTGTCTTTCATCTCTTCATTAATGAAGTCCTGGATTCCGTCAACGCCCCAACGGATGAAATTGAGAGGGTTATTTATTTCGTGAGCTATTCCTGCTGCCAGGATGCCAAGTGAAGCCATTTTTTCGGATTGTATCAATTGATTCTGAGCTTCCTTCAGTGATTTCAGGGTCTTCTCAAGTTCTTCACGCTGATGCTTAAGCTCTTTATTGGCAAGGCCAAGTTCTTTGTTTACAGACTGTAGCTCTTTGTTACGGTTTACTATTTCAGAGGTTTTTTCCTTAACCATTTTCTCAAGATGTTTCTTTTGTCTGTTGAGATGGTCAACTCTTAGCCGTATCAGAATAAATAATGCTGCAATAGCGAGAAGGCCCATTGTTAAGCGGAACCACCATGTCTGCCAAACCGGAGGTTTAATAAGAACTTTTACACTGGTATTTTTTTCATTCCAGTTTCCATCAGCATTTGATCCTTTCACCATGAATGTATACTCCCCCGGATCAAGGTTGGTATAAACTGCAAAACGCTTGTTTGCTCCCGTAAAAATCCAATTCTCATCGAATCCTTCAAGTTTATAGGCATATTGATTTTTTGCCGGTTCTGCAAACTGCATTGCTGCAAATTCAAAAGAAATGACCTTGTCAGTGTAGTCAAGAAAAATAGTGTCGGCATATATAATGCTCTTATGAAGCTCGGAATAAGGGCCTATAGATGGTTGCTTGTCGAAGATTGTGAAATCAGTTATGGCGATATCAGGCAGTATTTTGTCCGAAAGGATTTCTTCCGGGTTAAAGGAACAAAAGCCATTGATACCACCAAAAAGCAATTCTCCGGATCTGAGTTTACAGGCTGCGCCCCAATAAAACTGATCACTTTGAAGGCCATCATCTACATTAAAGTTGATAAACTTCTCAGTTACTGGATCAAATTTCGACAGTCCATTATTTGTTGATAACCATAACAATCCCTGATCATCGATCAGAATATTGTAAATGACATTATTTGACAGCCCCGATTGTTCGGAATATGTTTTTATACTCTCTACCTCACAACTGCTATTCAATGTCATTTTCATCAGTCCCCCGCCGAAAGTTCCGGCCCAGAGTACGTTGGATTTGTCAAGATTTAAGGAAATTATGCGGTCGTCACTGATCTTAAGATCAGAAGATTTATTACTGTAATAGTTCAGATAATGTTCAGGTAGATTAGTCGTGGGCGACATAATCACTTTCGATAATCCTCCCCAGGTGCCAACCCACATGTTGTCTTCACTGTCAAAAATAATGCAATTTGATTGCAGCTTATTATCTACCAGGCTGTTAGGATTGTTGTCATCATGAACAAAATGTAATGATTTCTTTGTTACCGGATCGAATAAATCCAGGCCTTCTTCTGTACCCAACCATATTCGTCCGAAGCGATCCTCGGTAACCTCCTTTATAATATCATTTGAAATCGATGATGGATCTGCATCATTATGAAAAAAGTGTTCAAACCGGTAAGTACCGTCTGTTGAGACAGCTCTGTTCAATCCCCCATCCCATGTTCCTATCCAGATATTTCCTTTTGAATCCTTAAGAATGGTATTGACTCTGTCGTCAGACAGAGAGTTAGAGTCA
>CAZGDJ010000382.1:0-2735 GCA_964524635.1 uncultured Rikenella sp.
AAGCAACTGCGCCCTTGCACCAAATCCAAACCCTGCAACGAGAGGGTCACGCATTGCATCAAGAGTAACAACCACCGGTCCGTTTTCATACACTTTATCAGACCAGTAGTTCTCATTTCCCCAGGGATCCCATCCTGACCATGCCATTCCGGCGTCACCGAATGCAACTACCTGAACGCTGTTAAGAAAGTTGGAACGCAGCGGATGACCGGCAAAGTATCTCACCACCGGCCAGCGGATCTCGCTGTTGATCAGGGCGAAGTTGCTTCCGTTGCGTATGTTCTGAGCGAAACCTCTCATATTTGTGGCCACTGCCTGGAAGCCATAGTTAACATTTGGATCAACAGGAATGCTTTTATCGAACATGGCATCTCTGTTGAAGAAATAACCCATCCAGTTATCAACACCGCCGAGATAATAGATAAGTCTTGAAGGCCCGAATGAACTGCTGGCAGCAAACCTGTTAGCCCATATAAGATCACGGTGTATTTTCTGATAATGTCTGAAATCAGCTCCGATCACAAACATGTCACGGTTTTTTTCACTCAATTCACTGTAGTATTCACCGAAGATCTTGTAACGCGTACCAAAATATATATTGATAGTTCTTTTTCTTGTATTATCATAGATGATCTCCCCCTTGAGACCTATCCAGTGCCTTGTTGAATTAGGGGCTATGAGGCTTGCCTGATCAGTTGATTGTATGATATAGTTATCGTATCGGTAAGTAAGCGTTCCTTTTAAAGAAAGAACCGGACTAAGGGGTTTACGCAGCGACAAATAGGTTGTGTAGCTTTTTATCTTGTACTGGCTGGTGTCATTATAGCTGTCAAATACCTGTTTATGGATGATGACCTGTTTGTCAAAAGTGCCTTTTAAAGACTCAGCGCTTAAAAGAAGTTCGTTGCTATCAAAATCGAGACCCACCCTGAAGGCTCCCGTAATACGATAGTCTTCAAAAAGATCTATTGTGCCGATCTTGTTAAGCATATTAAAGCTTGGATTAAAGTATGGTGCTCCGCCATTATATGCCTGGTATGTATAGTTCAGAAAATTGAAATCAAGCTGAACGGCGAAGTAATTATTATAGAAAACCGTACGATAAACTCTTGCAGGAGGCATCTCCATATGTGATGTATCAAGGTCAATATCCATGTAATTTTTACGCCACTGGAGCTCATAGTAGTTCTCCTTTTCTTTTTCAAATACATAGTTATTGAAATCTAAAGGCTCATCTTTAGCATAGTACTCGTAAAGAGGCTTTTTCAGAGTGTCATTCATTTTTGAACGTTCCTCAATCAGCCAGTTTCTCAGTGTGTTTATGCTGTCAGCTGACCTTAGTGTAGCAGTCATCTCCTCCCGATAGCGGGTAGACTTTATTTCTTCTTCGTTTAATGGTTGATTATCTTTTGTAGGTTCTGAAAGCAACCTGTACCGGCCTTCCCGGAACATCACAACAGCATCTGTTCCTCCATTACGGTCAAAAGCTTCAATATGTCGAGGATAATCAGTCATTTGTTGTGACTTTATATAGTACCTGTAATGCAGGGTTGTATCAATAAAACTGATTGTACTGTCGACTTCTGAGTCAAAATAATTTATAATACCGTTCTGGTCACCCAGAAAGCCTGATGAGACTGATGTTGTGCCTATGGGATTTCTGTAGTTGACATATTGCTTGTCACTCAGGCGTTTAAGTGATTTTGTGCCTCCCTCAAGATCATAAGTAAACAGATTGTAAGTAAGACCTGTTTCTTCCTGTGGGTCACCCTTATTGGTAAGTGAGTCGGTAAGTCGGTTTGAAGAAAAAATTATAGTTTCATTGTTACCTTTAATGAAAGAAGGCTCCAGATCATCGGCTACATCATTTGTTATTTGTTCATTGGTGCCTGATATGATAGTATGTATATAAATATCTGTCATGCCATTGATGACAGCAGAGACGAGTAACCTTGTACCATCAGGCGAGTAAGCAAGGGAGAGAACTTTCTCAAAGAAAGGCATCGTACGCTCCTCGGTTTTTTTCACATCTGTGCGATAGAAAAAGAGCTGGATATTACCTTTCTCCTCATTAACAAATGTAAGTATATTGCCTCCGGGGTGCCACGTCATAACAGGGTAAGTGTAATCTACCGATTGTTCATACTTGGGCTCAGCAGTAAATATTTTTTTATTTTTCCCTGTCCGGGTATCATAGATCCACAACTTCCTTTTACCCCAGTCGTTTGAGACCCAGGCGATGTATCTTCCGTCAGGGCTGACTTTAACAGAGGTGAATACCTGCTGTTTCTTCGCAACATGAATTTCTTTTGGCAGGGGGTATTTTTCCCCGGGTCTGACAGCGTAATAATCTGCATAATAGGTTCGCCAATCGCGATAAGTATCCTTTATGCTTTTACCCAGACCATAAAGAAATCCGTCTTCAATATTTTTATAAACTTTTGAGAGGTAAATAATATTTGGTATTATGGCATCTCCATATGTCTCTCCGATATATTTCCAGAATGACTGTCCGGCATATATTGCATCTTCATATTCAAGGTTATCGAGGTTACGAAATTTTCCGCTTTCGAAGCCGTCTCTGACGCGGTTGTCGGTTTCCTTGTCCCAGCTGAAAGCAACATAATTGACTAATCCTTTAATGTACCAGTCAGGTATCTGTATCTCCGAATTGCTTGACACTCTGTCATGAAGATCAGCGTTGTAGATCATCTCATAGACAACTACTTCAGCGA
>CAZGDJ010000383.1:0-2730 GCA_964524635.1 uncultured Rikenella sp.
CCCATATTCAGCGGCTCATACCGGCTTGCCTCATCACGCTGGTTCAACCTCATCGCTTCTAAAGCTGCATTGAGAGGTATTTCGTAAAATATCCTTATTTGCTTACTTTTTAAATCATTCTCAAGCTTATGCCTGACAGAAAGCATTAAACCACTGTCGTTTTCAGCAAATGAAATAGCATCAACCGCCGGATACCGAGGACGTTTCCCCTTAATGTAAACATCCAGCACATTGTTTATACCTGCTGAAGTGCTATTCCATGCACTTCTGATGAATGCGGTATCATGTGTGGATGCATAAATATTATAATAACCCGATGCTTTCAATAATGTTATTACCTGCCGGAATGGCTCGCTTTTATAGTACAATCTGATTAGTTCGCCGCCAATTGTAACAATTTCGGTATTTTGCCACTGAAGCGATGATACATAGCAACTCACATCTTTACATGCCATTATTGCCTCCTCCAAACTTCTTTTCCTGTTCAGGGATAGTTTCTTCAGGACCTTGTCTTTATGGAGTGTCTTTAAAACTTCGGGTGATTGTTCTAAGTAAGAAATCAATGGAAATGTTTTATGAATGATGATAGAATCTGCATATTCGTTTTTCTGCTGACCATTCAGATGATTTGTTAGTGAACAGATAAGGAAAAGGATGATTATTGAGGTTCTTCCTTTTGATATTCCGTAATAATTCCTTGTATTCATTTTGATAATGTTCTACTATTGCTAATATACCTATTTATACTAATTTGCCGCTAACTAATAAGTACATTATTAATGAGCTGAAATATATGAGAATAACAAGAATCTTTGCTTTTACTGTTATCGCAGTACTACTGATCAGTACAACAACTGAAAAATTACGCAGGTCTGCTCTTCTTCAGTACGATAAACGGATTGACGAGATAATCAGCAAGATGACAATCGAGGAAAAAGTGGAAATGCTGCATGCCAAACATATGTTCGTTTCAGCAGGAGTAGTGAGTCAGGGAATAGCTAACATGAAATATACAGACGGACCTTTTGGCATCCGCGAGGAAATGCAACCTGACAACTGGAACCCACTTGGTCTTCAGAATGATAAAGCTACATTTTTCCCAACAGGTTCAGCCCTGGCAGCAACCTGGTCTCCTGAACTGGCTTATAACTATGGAACCGGAATTGCCCATGAAGCACGCTCAAGGGGGAAAGACATGATCCTTGGTCCGGCAATTAATATCCAAAGGATCCCAACCGGAGGAAGAACTTATGAATATCTGAGTGAAGATCCTTTTCTAAGTTCGGCAATGGCTGTAGGATATACCAAAGGTGCTCAGGACAATGGGGTAGCAGTTTGCGTTAAACATTTTGCCTTGAATAACCAGGAAAACAATCGTGGAAGTGTCAATGCAATAATTGGCGAACGCGCAATGCGTGAGATTTATCTTCCACCTTTCAGAGCTGCTGTTGAGGAAGCTGATGTTTATGGGGTTATGGCTGCCTATAATAAGGTAAATGGCTGGTGGTGTGCAGAAAATGACATGCTGCTGAACCAGATCCTCCGCAAAGAATGGGGATTTGCTGGAATGGTTATTTCTGACTGGGGAGGCACGCACAGCACTGTTAATGCTTTAAAAAACGGACTGAATGTTGAAATGCCTGATAAAAAGTATTTTGGGCAAGCCCTGCTTGATTCAGTCAAAGCAGGTCTGGTTTCCGAAGCTATTATTAACCAGAGGATTCGTGAAATTTTACGTGTCAGACTTGCAATAAAACCGGTTCCTGAAAATGAAGCAAACAAGGAAGTAACGTCCCAGCCTGCCCAGCAAAAGATAGCATATAATGTTGCAAGTAAATCCATTGTTATGCTTAAAAATGATGGCGTGCTCCCTTTGCAGCTGGGGAATAAACCAATAATCGCTGTTATTGGAGCGAATGCTACTCAAAAAATGGCTACAGGAGGGTTAGGCGCAGGAGTGAAGACATTATACGAAATAACACCTTTAGACGGGTTGAAGGATCGCATCGGAGACAAAGCCCGGATAATATATGCCCAGGGATATGAACCGGTTCAGTCTGGCTTTTCCTTTAGGTTCAGAAAAAGGACCCCTGAAGAAATAGAAAAAGCAGCCCTTCAAAAGGAATTGACCATTAAGAAGCTTACAGAAGAAGCTATTGAAGCGGCATCTAAAGCCAGTTTGGTCATTTTTATTGGTGGCGATAACCGGGCAATTGAAACTGAGGGGAGTGACCGGGAAGACATCTTTTTACCTTCCGGCCAGGATGAATTGATAGCCAGCATTGCGAAAGTGAATAAGAATATTGTAACAGTACTTACAAGCGGAGCTCCAAATGATCTTAATGTTGTGGAACCACTTTCACGAGCACTGCTTATTTCCTGGTTCAACGGCTCCGAGGGAGGTAATGCCTTGGCTGATGTGCTTCTTGGCATAATCTCTCCGGGTGGCCGATTGCCGTTTACCCTGCCTGTTAAACTGGAAGATTCACCAGCTTATTCTCTGCATAATTATCCGCAGGAAAATAAAAACTCAGATGTTTTTGCAAATCTTGTTTCAAAAAATGACGAAGCAGGAAAAGGCGAACAGGAGCCTTATAAATCTCAAGAATCAGACCTGAATTCAGCATTTTATTCAGAAGGATCGCTCATAGGATATCGTTGGTACGATACTAAAAGCCTCCCTGTTAAGTATCCTTTTGGATATGGTCTCACTTATACCACTTTTGAGTA
>CAZGDJ010000384.1:0-2725 GCA_964524635.1 uncultured Rikenella sp.
AGGATCACGTTGGAACCTGACAATTCAACCATTATTGTGACAGACACCTCGGGCAACCCTCTTTCAACGGAAAAAGTGGAGCCTCTTATGGTGCCGCTTAACAACCTCGACGTATCAGCAGATATTGTCTTTGCAGGTTATGGATATATGAATACTGAGGAGAAGTATAATGACTTCAACGGATTATCTCTCAGAGACAAAATGGTAATTGTTATGACCCGTACTCCTGATCTTAAAGGTACAGGCATGCCTTCTCAGGAAGGCGTCAGTGAGAGTGAGGAGACGAGGAAACTTCCCATGCTGATGTTCGGAAACCCAAAAGCAATATTGTATGTCGCAGATCCCCTGCTGAATAACGCTTCCGGTTTAAGTATTCTGCCGGTATCAAGCGAATACCAGCTGATACCAATGTTCAGATCCCAGGCATTTAGTCTTTCGCTTAATGCCTACATTATCTCCAGAGAGATGGCTGATATGCTTCTTAAAAACTCGGGTCAGACACTTGCTTCGCTACAGAACAAAATTGCGGAGACAAAAAAGCCAGTCTCATTTGTTATTCCCAATGTAAAGGCAACCTTGAAGGTAAACGTTAAGAGGGATTCAGTGACAAGCTCAAATGTTGTTGGTTATATTGAAGGTTCTGACCCTGTGCTCAAAAATGAATGCATCATATATAGCGCTCATTATGATCATGTTGGCATAAATTCATCAGGCGAGATCTGCAACGGAGCCAATGACAATGCTTCAGGATCCGTCGGACTTCTTAATATTGCAAGGGCATTCTCATCACTTGATAAAAAACCTCTCAGAAGCATCGTCTTCCTATGGGCCACCGGAGAAGAAGAAGGCCTGCACGGTTCGTCATATTATGTTGAGAACCCTCTCTTCCCGATTGAAAAGACTGTCGCAAACATAAATTTTGATATGATAGCAAGATCAAGGAGAGAAACTGATGCCGGGAATTCAATTTCGGGCAAAACAGATATAACAGGGAATGACACTATTATGATAGTGTCAGCCCGAAATAGTACAGGTTTTCTTGATGCTGCAACAGAGTCATGTAAAGCTGTCGGCTTATATCCCATTGATACTGGTAAAGGAGATCATTTCTCAGGTTCTGACCATATCTCCTTCCATAATAAAGGCATTCCTGCATTATTCTTTTTCACAGGGCTGCACCAGGATTACCACAGACCCACTGATGACTTTGAATTCATTGATTTCGAGAAGCTTATTAAAACCTCCAAAGCCGGCTTTCTCATAGGTTATAAATTAGCCAGCACTCCTGAGAGGCCTGTCATAGATAGAACCGGCAAATAGTACCCGGGCAGTCAATTGATGAGCAAAAAGAAACTACAATTAGCCTCTGAGGAGGTAGAATATGATATTGTCAGGTCTTCGCGTCGTACTGTTGCTTTATACGTCAGGCCGGGAGGTGCCATACTTGTCAGGGCACCATGGTATGTGCCCGTTTACGTGATAAAGCATTTTGTTGAGGAAAAAGCGCCATGGATCATTCGCCAGCGGAAGAAACTGAAAGATGTAAAACCTGCAATCATTGAACAACACTATACTGAAGGATGCAGCATCAGGTTTATGGGGGAAACGCTGATATTAAGAATCAGGGAATCTGAAAGAAAAAGCATTTTGCTGATTGACAAAGAACTGGTAATATCGTTGCCAAAGGCAAACTCAGATGAAAGAGTAAAGGCCCTTATTGAAGGATGGTATCTTACCGAAGCTAAAAGGCACTTTCTTGTCCGCACTCATGAGCTTGCAACATTGCATGCCAACCTTCTCCCTCAGCCCAGATCGGTAAATGTGAGAAAAATGAAGAGCCGATGGGGCACATGTAAATCAGACGGAACAATTTGGTTTAACCGTGAGCTGATAAAGAAAGACAGCAATCTGATTGACTCAGTGATTATTCATGAATTGTGCCACCTTGTTCACCACAATCACGGAAGTGAATTTTACAGGTTGCTTGAAAACATAATACCTGATTACCGGTTGAAGAGAAAAGAACTCAGGCAATGTTTGTAAAGACAGCCTGGATATCATCATCATCCTCCAGTTTGTCAAGAAGCTTCTCAACATCTGCCATTTGTTCTTCGGTTAGCTCAACGGTGGTTGTAGGAATCCTTTTCAGGGAAGCTTTTTTTACTTCTATTCCCTTATCTTCCAATGCTTTTGACAGAGAGCCAAAATTGGTGTAGTCTCCGTAGAGATAAAGAAAATCATCATATTCCTCTATCGATTCGAGCCCTGACTCAATCAGCTCAAGTTCAAGCTCATCCTTTGAAAAGTCTTCCGGTTTGTCAAATTCAAAAACTGCTCTGCGCGAAAACATAAACTCAAGTGACCCCGTAGGCGCGAGAGTCCCACCTGCTTTACCAAAATAGGATTTCACATTGGCTACAGTGCGGGTATTATTGTCAGTTGCTGCTTCAGCAATGATCAGCACTCCGTGAGGGCCTTTGCCCTCATAAATCACCTCTGAGTAATTTGCAGTGTCTTTACCGGCCGCACGTTTGATAGCTGCTTCAATGTTATCCTTGGGCATATTTTGAGCCTTGGCATTCATAATAGCAGTTCTCAGTCTGGCATTCATATCAGGGTCTGTCCCTCCTTCTTTTGCTGCCATGGTAATGGTTTTTGCAAGCTTTGGAAAGAGTTTTGACATTTTGTCCCATCTTGCCTCTTTGGAGGCTCTGCGATATTCAAA
>CAZGDJ010000385.1:0-2714 GCA_964524635.1 uncultured Rikenella sp.
TACTTCCTGTCCCTGAACCGGTAAAGACCTCGATCCTCAGGGTATGATAACCACTATTTACAACCCTTTCCGGAAGATTGAAGTATCCCTTTCCGTAAGGGGCTGATCCCACATAGGCACTGTCAATATAAAAAAGGACATGACGTACCCGTTGGCCGGTACTTTGAAAGTCAAAGTATATGCGCCTGTAATTAAGTTTAACAGTGTCCTGATCTAATGAAAGATCCAGCTCAACCGTATTAACTTCCGGAGAAGTTGATTCCTGATCAAGGTCTCTCTCATAAGTATTATAAGGAATGTAATCGCAGGATGAAAAAAACAACAAAAAGAATAAAATAACTATGACTACTTGTTTCATCGTATATTAAAATACTTTTTTTAGCGAATTATGTTTAAGTCAAATAACATTTTGAAAACAATTATCCTACACCATTCCTATTGTATTCTGCCATATTTACCAGCATATTTAATGCACCAGGAAATAATCCTTATGACTTAATATGTTCTGGAAGAGTAACAGAAAACTTTCACCCTTTTTTAAATAAAATCAAATATAGTATTTATTCTGCCGGTAAAATGGCTTTGTGGAACTAAAATCAACTATTGAGCTCTTATAAATCTAATTGCTAATTACTTACGAGCTAAACCCTTCGGGCTTTCTGACCTTTTAAGTAATGCAATTCCGAAAAGTCATACATCCTTTTCCAGAGGTTGATCCTGTTTATTTTCATGAGTATATGACAGTAGCAAAAAACTGTATAAAGAAATCACGTTCCTAATAGGTTTTATTCCTGAGCAATGGAGCTGCAAATTGAAATCTGTTGTCCAGATATAATATACAGGTTGAACTTATCCATTCCTAAAGATTCTATCATCTTTTTTCTCCGGACACATAAAGATACTTACTCTCCTTTCTTTGAACGCAAAAAGAAAGGAGCAAAGAAAGTAATAATAATGCCGTAGACTGCCCTCGCTCATAGCCTTATGTGGCTAAAGAAAATAGATTGGGAGAAAGGATTGGCCTGAGAGAATTCCTGAGAAAGCAGGAGTCGGGAAATTATCCCGGATCTTCTGCTGTCAGATACTAAGGATCAGATCTTTTATTGCCATCGCGGACTCCAGAACCCTGTCAAAATTGACTATGGACAGGTTGTCCAGAGGCGTATGTGTAATATTCTGGGTGGTGAAGTTTTCAATGAACCAGTTTGAACTTACCGCGATGGCGGGGCATCCATATTGTATAAAAATACTGTGATCGCCCTGCACCCAGGGTTGTCCATGAACTATGTAAGGATGATTCTGAATGATGCCAGCCAGTCTCTCAGCTATTTTTTCCGGAAGGTCGAAGGAGGAAAAACAGGAGGGGCCTTCTTTAAATCCCACTCCGTCGATGTTAATGTTAAGGCTGATGCTGTCAAATAGTCCTTCATTCTGTTCAATATATTTCATCTGTCCCGGTACGGCATAGTAGTCTTCACCGTTAAATGCAACGAGTTCAATGCAATAGTCACCATCACAGTGTTTTATCAACTCAGACAATAAAAGCAGGACCGTTACTCCCGTTGCGTTGTCTATTGCGCCTGAAGTGCCTATTTTGGCATCTACATGAGCAGAAACAACAATGCGTTTTTTGTTTTTTTCTCCCTTCCGTGCAACAATATTAAATGCTGTTGAGGGTATACGTAATGCTTTGGAGTTCAGGTCAACAATCTTCCCTGCATAAGGAAGAAGTTTTTCACCCTCGGTATCCTTCATATATACAGAGGGAATATTAAAATCCCCGTCCTCAAACATCGGAAATGGATATACCCCGCCTGCAGTAGCCCCATCACTTGCCGTGGCACAGATAATTGCTTCAGGTTTTGCCTGTTCCAGGACAGATATCACCTGCTGGTGCTCCTCAGGGTTATAAAAAACGAAATTCTTTGGCATTATCTGCTCCGAAGCTATTGCACCGTGCAGAAAAGCAATTTTACCTGAAATGTCAGCTTTCCGTAGCTCTTCAAAACTGTTTACCGGAACCAGCTCACCCTTCACGGAACATCCCAACGAGTATAGTGAAGAAAAGATCTCAAAGCTCTTCTCTCCGCAACTCAGTGTTGCACCGTCAGTCCTCCAATCCATGACTGAGAGTAGTGTTTCCTCTGTCTCCCAGCCTGACCCGCTGAACACTTTCTTCAGGTATTCAGTTGCTTTCCGGTTGCCTTCCCCTCCGACACGCCGATCAGTAATCTCAGAGCATAGAATATTCAAGTGGTCTTTTGTCCGTTGATGTAGTACATTGTCTGCCATATTTCTTATTTTTCGGTTAATAGTACAAAAATCCGTCACAAAAATATTCCCGATGACAGTCCTGCGATTGTAAAAAACAGACAAAATTACTCCCGGTCAAATTCACTGTTTATGTTGTCACAGCCATAGTATTTACTTCTGTACTCTGACGGTGAATAACCGCAAAATAACCTGAAGTCTTTTATAAAATGCGACTGGTCAAAATACCCGAATTTATATGAACACTGTGTAAGGCTGATATCGGAATTTATCTCGGTCAGGATGTTCTGAAACCTGATAAGCCCGGAAAATTTCTTTGGCGTCATCCCAATGTATTCTGAAAACTTTCTCTCGAGTGTTTTTCCAGTCACCGAAAGTCTCTTAGCCAGTGAGTCTGATTGAATACAACCCTTGTTTTGCTTGACAATCCCGACAGCGGCGTC
>CAZGDJ010000386.1:0-2713 GCA_964524635.1 uncultured Rikenella sp.
TCAACGGGATGTACTGGGGACTATATCAGACGGAAGAGCGCCCCCAGGCAGACTTTGCGGAGACATATTTTGGGGGTGATGAGGAGGACTATGATGTCATAAAGGTCTCAGCTGAGAGATGGCCTTATTTTAATGAGGCTACTAACGGCTCTATGGCTCCATGGCAGGATTTACTGAATAAATGCAACATCGGGTTTACTTCAAATACTAACTATTTTGCCCTGGAGGGTAAAGATCAATATGGCAAGCCGTTACAAAATTCCAGGATTTATGTTGATATTGATAACCTGATAGACTATATGCTGGTAATCTTTTATACCGGCAATGTTGATGCTCCTGTTTCAGCATTTAGTTCGAACAATATGCCAAATAACTATTATGCCATTTTTAACAGGGAGCACAGGGGAAAGGGCTTTGTTTTTATCGGGCATGACTCTGAACATTCCATGTTCATTAATTCCATTTCAAGTAGTTACACTCAGGGTATCACTGAAAACAGGGTTACTATCAATGACCCTGTTATGACTGTTGCTGGTTTAAGCAGTTTTCAACCCCAGTGGTTGCATGAAAAACTAACCAAAAATCCTGAATACCGCCTTCGCTTTGCCGACAGGGCATATCGGCATTTTTCTGCAGGAGGGGTGTTCACTCTTGAAAAATGTATTGAAAGATGGCAGACGCGTAAGGAACAGATTGATATGTCTATAATTGCTGAATCAGCCCGCTGGGGCGATGCAAAAACATCAAGTCCAAGAAATAAGAATGACGACTGGCTTCCTGAAGTAAATGACATAGAAAACAATTACTTTCCAGGTCGTTATTCAATAGTAATTAATCAGCTGAAATCAGCAGGACTATATTCTAATCTTGCTCCGACGCTTTTTAAGAGGTCCGGTGAAGTCCTTTCAGGGAACATAACCTTCGCGGTGCCAATGACGGTTACGTTTGAGAACCCGAATACAACAGGCGTGATATATTACACTACTGATGGCAGTGACCCCAGGGTAATTGGCGGAACAGTTTCTGCATCAGCCGTTTTAGCCGCTAATAATTCTACCTTAAATATTTCCGGTACGACAATAATAAAATCACGTATTCTGAATGGCCAGTCATGGAGCCCACTGAAAGAAGTTAGTTTTTCATTTGACTATGAAAACTATTCAAACCTTAAGGTGACAGAAGTGCACTATCATCCGGAAGATCTCATTAAAGGTAATGACACTGTTGTCGGACAGGATCTTGAGTTTCTTGAACTTAAGAATATAGGGACCAGTTCCATGAATATTTCCGGTATCACCATTGATACTGCTGTTTATTATACAGTACCTGAAGGAGTTATCCTGCCTCCGAAGAGCTTTTACGTTGTAGCATCAAAACCAAAAGAGTTTTATGCCTGTTATGGAATGAATGCAAACGGCAATTTCAAGGGTAACCTCTCAAATGCCGGTGAATTTATCCTGATTAATGATAAAAGCGGCAATGAAGTTCTGTCATTTACATATTCAGATGATTATCCATGGCCTGAAAGTGCTGATGGTGAAGGAAATTCACTGGTTTCAAAGGCATTCCTTCCGACCGGTGACCCGAATGATTACGGATACTGGAGAAGCTCGCTGAATATTGGCGGGTCTCCGTTCTCAGATGATGTGATTGCCACTGCAGTTGAGATGCTTCAGGATGACCAGGATAATGGTAAGCTGACAATCTATCCCAACCCTGCAGAAGATGTTATTTACGTGCGTATTGACGATCAGATAACAGGGTACATTAACCTGAAACTGACTGACCTGAAAGGGAAAACAGTCCTGATCAGATATGTCGGGAATAATTCTGAAATATACCTGTCTGAAACAGGCCTTACACCTGGCATATACATTGTAAATGCTGAATGCAAAGGCAGGTCATGGCGTTCCAAACTGATTTACGCACCGGAGAAATAAAGAAATCGTATCTTTATTTGCAGAGTCAGAAACATAACACTTACCTCTGGCGCCTGAGTACAAGAGCCGGACTATAATGTAACCAGCTGGTATCAAATATAATGAGCAGTTGTTTGCTTTCGTACTTTTGAATTCTAATACTTCAATTATGAAAAGGGCTGTTCCATTCTTTTTCCTTTTTCTTTCATTCATGGGTCTTGAGGCTCAAAGTGCAAAGAAAATTGTAATCCTGCATACTAACGACATTCATTCCAGGCTTATCGGTTATGCCCCGGAATCGGCCTACTCACCTTTGACTGTTAATGATGACAACACACTTGGTGGCTTCGCCAGGATGGCGACCATCATTAAAAATGAAGAGGCATCAAATCCTGGAATTACACTTGTGGCTGATGCAGGAGATTTCCTGATGGGAACACTGTTCCAGGAACTGGAGCCAACGACAGGGTTCCAGCTCAGGCTGATGAAGAAAATTGGATATGATGTTGTTTGCATCGGTAACCATGAATTTGACTTTGGAGATCAAAAGCTTGCTGACATGGTGAATTCAGCTTCAAAGGGTGGCGATATCCCCCAGCTTCTGCTCGGCAATGTTGTTTTTGACAAGAAAAACACCGGTGACGATGATATTGAAAGGCTGTTCGGTATTGGGAAAATTGGACGGAAATTCATCATGGAAAAAGATGGCCTGAAAATAGGTTTCTTTTCATTGCTGGGTAAAGTTGCAGATGACAATGCTGCATTTGCGCCTCCCCTGACATTCTCTAATCAAA
>CAZGDJ010000387.1:0-2711 GCA_964524635.1 uncultured Rikenella sp.
TCAACGCATTTTGCGTACTCAGGAGTAGCCTTACCTTCCATAATACCCTTTATCTCACGGAACTGGCGTCTTACCTCGTCAACCATCTTACCTGCTGCACGTCCGACAGCTTTCATGGAAAGAGCGCTGAAGAGGAATGCCATCATGGCACCAATAAATATGCCACCAAGAAGAACCGGGTTCAGAACTGAGAGGTCATAAGCATTGATGAAGTCTTTTACCCCAGCTGTTGTTGCATTTACAGCTGTCAATCCATCAGGTACGCTTGCCGGTATTGTTTTATTATAGAATATAACATCTCCAACCTGTTTGAAGCCATCAACTGATTTATCAGCCAGACGACCTATCCATAGTTTGACCTCCTCAATGTAAGCGGCAACAAGAGCCATTGCAGTGAGAGCTGCTGAGCCTATGGCAAATCCCTTGCCTGTTGCAGCTGTAGTATTTCCAAGTCCGTCAAGGGCGTCTGTCCGTTCGCGAACTTCTTTTGGAAGAGCTGACATCTCAGCATTGCCACCGGCATTGTCAGCAATAGGACCGAAAGCATCTGTTGCCAGGGTAATACCAAGTGTTGAAAGCATACCCACAGCGGCAAAACCAATACCATAGACCCCATTTGCAAAGCTGGTAAACCCACCTGCAAAACCATAAGCAGCAATAATTGCAGCTGAGATAACCACGACTGGAACCCAGGAAGACATCATACCTACTGCCATACCTTCAATAATGGTAGTTGCCGGACCTTGCTGAGTCTGTTTAGCAATGCCTTTGGTAGGTTTGTATTCGTCAGAGGTGAAGTATTCTGTCGATTGCCCGATAATTACTCCTGCGGCAAGACCTGCGACAACAGCGCCAAATACACCCCATGTGATCCAGTCTGCATAGGCCATGATAGCTAATGCAATAAGAATAAGGGCTGAGCTGCCTCCTGTACCGAGAAGGAGGGCGTTGAGAAGGTTTTTCTGTGTAGCCTGTTCCTTTGTGCGAACCATATAAACTCCGGCAATTGATAAAAGTATACCGATACCTGCAACAATCATAGGTGCAATGATAGCTTTGATCTGACCATCACCGGTGAGCATTGGCAGAGCGGCCCCGAGAGCGGCAGTAGAAAGAATCGATCCTGCATAAGACTCATAAAGGTCAGCACCCATACCTGCAACATCACCAACGTTGTCACCAACGTTATCAGCAATTGTTGCCGGGTTACGGGGATCATCTTCAGGAATACCTGCTTCTACTTTACCCACGAGATCAGCGCCGACGTCAGCAGCCTTCGTAAAGATACCACCGCCGACACGTGCAAAGAGGGCCTGGGTTGATGCGCCCATACCGAATGTAAGCATTGTTGCAGTGATCTCAACGAATTTCTGATGCTCGGTTGTTCCGGCCTGTACAAAGGTCAGGCCTAACCATTTCAGACCACTGACCATGTGTGCATCTGTAAATACCCAGTTATTCAGAACAAGAAACCATATAACAATATCAAGAAGTCCGAAGCCAACAACGACCAGTCCCATAACTGCACCACTGCGGAATGCAATCTTAAGACCGTTGTTTAGCGATACTGATGCTCCCTGTGCTGTACGGGATGAAGCATTGGTAGCAGTTTTCATTCCCAGATAACCGCACAAACCGGAGAAGAAGCCTCCGGTGAGAAATGCAACCGGCACAAATGGGTTTTGAACTCCCATGTATGCAAGTATTGTCAGAAGAACAACGAGTATTAAGAATACCTTTATGACAACTTTATATTGCCGTCTCAGATATGCCATAGCGCCTTCTCTTACATATCCGGCTATTTCCTGCATTCTGTCGTTACCTGCAGGTGCTTTCATCATCCCACGGTAAAATATCCATGCAAAAACAAGAGCCAAAACTGCCGAAATCGGCGCTATCCAGAACAAACTGCTTATCATAATAATAGTTTTATATGTTTAACAATTATTAATGTAACTATATCAGGGGCCGATATTAATAAAAAAAATAATACCAGAGTTGTAAAAAATGTTTTAAAAAGTCTGTTTTTCTAACAGAAGTAAGTTGGCATGTGCTTTTGAAAAAATTAAAAGTGCAGCCGCCTGTAAGGTTATATCTCCCTGAAAAATTCATAATCCATATTTTCCAGCTCACTCATCATAGGATACGGATAAAATATTATTTCATCCTTTGCCCCTGCATAAAAACCTGTTGAAAGATACAGACCAAAGCCTTCGGGTGGGAGCATTGAAGCCACAAAGGCTTCTGGTGTACAGGTTAAATAGACATATTTGTTCATAGCTTAACCAGTTAATATTTTACTCTAATATGAAAGCTTTAACAAACAGATTTCCAAAGAACAATTAAACCATATCAAATTTAAACCCTATTTAACTAATTTGAAAATAACTTTTATCACCCTCCACCATGTGACCAAGAATAGCTAATATTGCTTGTGAGAAATTAGTACGATGACATGAACAGCGAATTCTCAGAGGACATTAAAAATGCAATCAGGGTATTACGTTCCGGCGGAGTGATACTGTATCCAACAGATACTATCTGGGGTCTTGGGTGCGATGCGACAAATGCAGATGCTATAAGAAAAGTATATGAAATCAAGAAAAGGTCAGACAACAAGAGTCTTATAGTCCTTGTGAACTCAGTATCAATGCTGACAAGGTATGTGGATGATCCTCCGGACGTGGCCCTACAGTTAGTTGAAGTCAGCG
>CAZGDJ010000388.1:0-2707 GCA_964524635.1 uncultured Rikenella sp.
CTTTCCCTGGAAACAGAATATTATTCACGTTCACGGTGGTCGTATTATCACCTTAGATTAATTCACGCAGCAACAGGGAATGCAGATTCTGCGCTTTTTTACTATAATACTTTACACCGTTTTCACCCTCATATCACAAACTCACCGTCTGACTTTGATATTTCCAGGCAAATGGCATTTCTTTTCAGGGATCTGTATGAAGAACCTGACAGTGCCGAAAAATATTTTAATAAGATGCTGCTTATCAGCGAGGAAGCCGGGAATAAACAGTCAGAGATAGAAGCGCAAATCACTTTAATGAATTTTTATTATGAAACCAACCAGGTTAAAAAATTGCTCGAAACAATCAATATAGCTCTTGTACTTGCTGAAGAAAACAGCCATGAAAAGGCCCTGATCAATATCTATAACACGATAGGTGATATGTTTCTGGTGAATAAAAGAAATTATGATCTTGCCCTGGTTTACTATAATAAGGTGCTGGAGATTTGCAGGCCAAAATACAACCAATGGGAGGCCACCATATTGAATGATATTGGTGATGTATACCTGAAAATGGGAAATGATAGTCTTGCTTTAAAATATATAAACGAGGGCTTTAAGGTTGCGCAAACCATGAATCTGAAGCATCAGGTATCAGAAAGCTACCGTAACCTGGGTAAAGTTTATAAATCCCGGGGTATGTATAAGGAAGCAATCAGTCATTTTGAAGCGTGTTATGATACCGGTTGCGATCAATGTCCAAAGGTTGTCTTCCACCCGGCGCTCATTGATATAGGCGATTCTTATATGGAACTACACAATACCGGGAAGGCTCTTGAATACTATAACAAATCGCTTGAACTGGCACATGAATTCAATGCCAGTCAGGAGATTGCCATCTCAAACCTAAGGCTGGGCAACTATTACAGCATCCTTAACAAAAGCATTGCCAGGTCATATTATGAATCTGCAGGGCAATATGCAAGGCGCTCCAGCAACCTGAAAACCATTAGGGATGTAGCCGACACTTTAAGTGCCTACTTTATGGCACGTTCTGATTACAAGGCTGCCTTTAGTTACCAGAAGCTTGCCAGCGAAATGAAAGATAGTATAACCATGCTGGAAGATCAGGCAAATCTTGCGGACTGGGAATTGAAATTTGAAATTGAAAAAATAAACAAGGAAAACAGGCTTAATGAAGAATTAGCTTCTGCTGAAATAGAAAGGCAGAAAACTTTTAGGAACTGGGCGCTGCTGAGTTCTTTATTGTTTGTAATCCTGGCTTCGGTTATATACTATAGTTACAGGCGGAAAAAGGATGACAACCTGTTGCTTGAGAAAATGGCTGATGAGCTGCATCAGGCCGATGAAATGAAACTGCGATTCTTCTCCAATATTTCTCATGAGTTCAGGACACCTTTAACCCTCATACTCAATCCTGCTAAAAGCCTCCTGGAAACCGGTACAGTTGAAGGTGAAAATAAGAAACAGCTGGAATATATTTATAATAACGCACTGAAATTGAGCGATCTGACCAACCAGATCATGGACCTGCAAAAACTCGATGCAGGAAAGCTCACTCTGAAACCGGAAGAAGCAGATATTATTGAATACTGTGTTGGCATTGCATCTTCTTTTGAAAGCCTGTGTTATAAAAAGAATAATACAGTCTCAGTTTGTTCAAGCAACCGATCGGTAATTGCATCATTTGACAAGGATAAGGTCGGGAAAATTCTGAGCAACCTGCTTTCCAATGCTTTTAAATTTTGTTACGAGGCATCGGTCATTGAAATGCTCATGGAGATTAGCAATCAAAATTTTATTCTGTCTGTTAATGATAAGGGCGTTGGTATTCCGTCGGATGAGATTGACAAGGCCTTTAACCAATACTACCAGGCTTCTACAAACAATCAGGCAGAAGGAACCGGGATTGGACTGGCATATGTGAAAGAACTGGCTGAGTTTATGAAAGGGAAGGCAAGCATCAAAAGCACTGTTCAGCAGGGGACTAAAGTCACTGTTACCATTCCTCTGGCATCATGCTTTATTGCCGATACTGCTATGTATGAACTTAGAATTCCCAAAGCAGGGATTGATGAAAAAAGGCCTTTCATAATCGAAGGTGAACTGAATGAGAACCGGAATACCGTATTGATTGCAGAGGACAACGATGAATTAAGAAATTTTATCGGGGACCTGTTAAAGGCAGATTATAATCTGATTCTGGCTGTCAATGGGAGCGAAGGGGCAAAAGCAGCTTTTAAATACCTCCCCGATATTATAGTAAGTGACGTGATGATGCCTGATATGAATGGTTTTGACATGTGCTCACTGCTTAAGAAGGATGAAAGAAGCAGTCACATTCCTGTTATCCTGCTTACTGCAATGGATAGTATGCAAAGCAGCCTCGAGGGATATAAAACAGGTGCCGATGATTATATCATCAAGCCTTTTGATAATGAATTACTTAAACTGAAGATCAGGAATATCATTGCAACCAGTGAAGCATCTCGCAGGCAATTCGATCTGAAATCGATGCTGTCAGTTGACTCTTACAAATTCGGTAATACTGACAAGGAGTTTATGAAGAAATGCTTTGCTATAATTGAGAAGCATATTGACAATACTGACTTCTCAGTTGAATTGCTTGCTGCAGAAATGTCATTCAGCAACCGCAATTTTTACAGAAAAATTAAAGCTTTAACCAATCAGACCCCCGCTGAGC
>CAZGDJ010000389.1:0-2686 GCA_964524635.1 uncultured Rikenella sp.
AACACGAGGAAGACCACCGGTTATATCACCTGACTTACCAATAGCCCTTGGTATTTTTACGAGAGTATCTCCCGCAACAACATGCTTATTAAGATCAGTAACAAGGTGAGCACCTACAGGCAGGTTATATGCCTTGAGCTCAACGCCCTCTGATGACATGATCTTTATAGTCGGGTTTTTGGTTTTGTCCCTGCTTTCAATAATGACTTTCTCTTTGAAACCGGTCTGTTCATCAGATTCCTCACGGAAAGTAATACCTTCAATCAGATGGTCAAACGCAACCTTACCGGCAACCTCTGAGATGATTACAGCGTTGAAAGGATCCCATTCACACAGAAGATCTCCCTTCTTAACTTCATCATTAGGTTTAATGAAGAGCTTACTACCATAAGGTATAGTATGTGTAGTCAGAGCGATGCCTGTTTTCTTATCAACAATCCTAAGCTCTCCGAGTCGACCGATAACCACATCAACTTTTCCTTTTTCAGGATCTTTCTTAGACACGGTTCTTACTTCTTCAATTACAGCAATGCCACCGTATTTTGCAATAAGACTTGATTCAGTTGTAATGTTTGAAGCAGTACCACCCACGTGGAATGTACGGAGAGTCAGCTGCGTACCGGGCTCACCGATACTCTGTGCTGCAATAACACCGGTAGCTTCACCCTGCTGTACCATTCGTCCGGTAGCCAGGTTACGTCCATAACATTTGGCACATACACCTTTCTTTGATTCACAGGTAAGCACTGACCGTATCTCAACCTGTTCAATAGGTGACTGGTCAATGCGTGATGCTATTTCTTCAGTTATCTCTTCGCCTGATGATACAATCAGTTCTCCTGTAAGAGGATTATAGATGTCATGTACCGTTGTGCGGCCAAGAATTCTGTCATAAAGCGATTCTACGATCTCTTCATTATTCTTGATAGCTGTAGCAACCAGACCACGAAGTGTTCCGCAGTCCTCCTCAGTGATAATTACATCCTGCGAAACGTCAACAAGACGGCGTGTCAGATACCCTGCATCAGCAGTTTTGAGAGCAGTATCTGCAAGACCTTTACGTGCACCGTGAGTTGAAATGAAATACTCAAGAACCGAAAGACCTTCCTTGAAGTTAGAAAGAATAGGGTTCTCAATGATCTCAGATCCGGTCGAGCCTGACTTCTGGGGTTTAGCCATTAGGCCCCTCATACCCGAGAGCTGCCTGATCTGTTCTTTTGAACCCCTTGCACCCGAGTCAAGCATCATATATACCGAGTTAAAGCCCTGTTTGTCAGTCGAAAGCTGCTTCATAAGGCTCTGTGTCAGTCGGGCGTTGACATGGGTCCAGATGTCAATTATCTGGTTATACCTTTCGTTGTTGGTAATAAAGCCCATTCCGTAGTTAGACAATACCTCGTCAACCTGTTCATATCCTTCCTGGACGAACATCTCCTTCTCCTGAGGGATAATTACATCGTCAAGGTTGAATGACAGGCCGCCTGTAAATGCCATGCGGAAACCCAGGTCTTTAATATCATCAAGGAAATCGGCAGTTTTGGCTGTCCCTGCCTTCTTAAGGACGTTTCCGATTATGTCTCTCAGTGATTTCTTAGTAAGGATTTCATTAAGGAAACCTACCTCCTCAGGAACAAACTCATTAAAGAGCACTCTACCTACCGTGGTCTCAATAATATGATTAACCTTCTGACCGTCAACTACATCATTAACTTTAACCTTAATAACTGCATGGAGGTCAATTTTGTTTTCATTGTAAGCAATATGAACCTCTTCAGGTGAATAGAATATTGTACCCTCTCCTTTTACCTTTATCGATTCCGTGCTCTTACGTGCTTTTGTTATATAGTAAAGTCCAAGCACCATATCCTGTGAGGGAACTGTGATAGGAGCTCCGTTAGCCGGATTGAGGATATTATGCGAGGCAAGCATCAGCATCTGTGCTTCAAGTATTGCTGCATTGCCCAGAGGAAGATGCACGGCCATCTGGTCACCGTCGAAGTCAGCATTAAAAGCTGTACATACCAGCGGGTGAAGCTGGATAGCCTTACCTTCAATAAGCTTGGGCTGGAAAGCCTGGATGCCAAGCCTGTGCAATGTGGGAGCACGGTTCAGCAGTACAGGATGACCCTTGAGTACGTTCTCAAGAATATCCCACACAACAGGGTCCTTCCGGTCAACAATCTTCTTGGCACTCTTAACAGTCTTTACAATACCACGCTCAATAAGCTTACGGATAATGAATGGCTTGTAGAGTTCAGCTGCCATATCCTTAGGGATACCGCATTCATGGAGATGCAATTCAGGACCTACAACGATCACCGAACGTGCAGAGTAGTCAACCCTCTTACCGAGAAGGTTCTGACGGAAACGTCCCTGTTTACCCTTAAGACTGTCAGAAAGTGATTTCAGAGGCCTGTTGGCATCTGTTTTGACAGCATTGGCTTTACGTGAGTTATCAAACAGTGAATCAACGGCTTCCTGAAGCATCCTCTTTTCATTACGGAGAATAACTTCCGGTGCTTTGATCTCTATCAGTCTCTTGAGACGGTTATTACGAATTATTACCCTGCGGTAAAGATCGTTTAGATCGCTTGTTGCAAATCTTCCGCCATCAAGCGGAACAAGAGGCCTCAGTTCAGGCGGTATCACAGGAACGATCTTTACGATCATCCATTCCGGTCTGTTG
>CAZGDJ010000390.1:0-865 GCA_964524635.1 uncultured Rikenella sp.
GCAAAACCATGTCACCTTTGTTCGAGAACTTGTACCAGGGGAGATATGATCCCAGGGTAAGATCCTCTTTGAAAAGCCCGCGGTCATGAAGCAGCATCAGAGATGGTGTTGTGGCCGACACCTTTGTGACTGATGCAAGGTCCCAGAGATCTGTCTCCTGAACCTTCTCAGTAGTATCGTATGTATGATACCCGAAGCACTTATCGTAGACAATAATGCCTTTGCGGGCAATGATGACCTGGCAACCCGGGTATGCGGCAAAGTCTAATCCTGTCCTGACAAGCGAGTCAACTTTACCGTTTAATAATCTGGAAGAGATTCCGGCGTTCTCAGGATAACCGTATTGAAGCCGCAGGTTGCCGGCAGTTTTAATGCCATAACCTTTGCTATACTTCTCGTTTATTGTCACAGGCAGACGTCCTGATGATCCGATCGCACCAAACACAACCTGCACTGCAAGCTGCTGTGTATATTTATTGTCCTGGTAAGCCACCAGAAGACCTGAAGGAGAAGATGGCAAGTTTAAACTTGAAATGCCATAAGGATTTCCAAACCAGAGTATCACTGACCTGTTAAGCAAAGCCAGTTCATTAACAGTCTGTTCTATGAATGGCGTCACTCCGAATGAGTTAGCAGGTTTCTGATCCAGCCCTGAGATTCCAGCGATAACTATATCATATTCTCTAAGCCTTGCTATCACTCTCTCTGCCATTTCCCGGTCAGAGGCATTAATATTGAAATGATCTGAACGGGTATACCTGCTTACCATTTTCTGGAACTCTGTCATCTCTGAGCTGTTAACTGCAACGGTAGCTATTGTGACTTTGTCAAGGCGTCCAACAGGGATTATGTTGTTGTTATTCTC
>CAZGDJ010000390.1:875-2679 GCA_964524635.1 uncultured Rikenella sp.
TGCGCCGGCATAAAGGTCCCTGATAAGAGCAGGGATTGAGGCTAAGGTTGAGGTTAAGGTTGAGGTTGAGGAAGAGGTTGAGTCATGAGAAAGCCAGTATTTTACAGTAAGCAGCTTGCGACATTTTTCTTTCACTTCATCAAGAGAAATCTCACCTTTTTCAACTCTGGCCTGAATTCCGGAGATTGCTTTTACAGGGTCGGATGAGTATTCAATTATATCATTGCCTGCCATATATGCTTTTGCATCAGCAACACCCGGAGGAAATGCTGTTTTTGCTCCAACCATATTCATTGCATCGGTTATAACAAGACCATCGAATCCCATCTCTTTCTTCAACATGTCGGTGATAATCTTTCCTGAGAAAGTTGCTGGCAGGTTAGAAGTACTGTCCAATGCCGGTACATTTATGTGTGCTGTCATTACTGCTGCCACACCCTGACTGATCAGATACCTGAAAGGAACAAGTTCAATAGTATCAAAACGTGCCCGGTCGCTAGTGATAACAGGCAGCCCGTAATGAGAATCGGTATCAGTGTTGCCATGTCCGGGGAAATGTTTGGCACAGGCAATAATGCCATTGTCCTGCATTCCCTTCATATACATAGCTGTCTTATGAGCAACTTTTACCGGGTCTTCGCCCATGGACCGAAAGTTTATCACCGGGTTGAAAGGATTATTATTGACATCGGCTACCGGAGCAAGATTCATGTTTACTCCCGCTTCATGGCATTGGGCAGCAACAGCTTTTCCCATATAATAAATGAGAGAATCATTCTGCACAGCCCCAAGAGTCATTTGATAGGGGAAATCCTCTACATCCTTAAATCTCATGCCGGTTCCCCATTCTGCATCCTGGGCAATAATGAGAGGTATTTTGGTTAAAGAATCAAGTCGCGAAATGAACTTTACCTGGGCAGCTTGTGATCCTTCAAAGAAAATAACACCTCCGATGCCATGATTTGCAACCAGATCCCTGACTTTTAAATAGTTGTTTTTATCCCCTGCCCAGGCTTCAACCCAGAAACTCTGCGCTATCATTTCTTTCAACGTTAATGTGTTAAGAAGACTGTCTACCTCCTTAATATTATTGTATTTCAGCCAGGGAATGGTAGTTGTCTGGCATTTTAGGACAGGTTGCAGAATGAACGAAAATGAGATGGCCAAAAAGATAGTGCGAGTATTTATTTTCATTGGGAAAGCATCTTGTAGGTTGAACCAAAAATAACACTTTTCTTTATTATCATGGACTGACAGATAAGAAGCATTTTGTTATTTTTACATTAAAAATTAGCTATTATGGCAAGGCAGGCAAGCTCAGTAAGAAGCAGCTCCGTTCAGCCGGGAAGGCTCATGTCACTCGATGTTTACAGGGGTATGACGATCGCATTCATGATACTGGTAAACACACCCGGAACGTGGGAACATGTTTATGCTCCGCTCAGGCATTCATCATGGCATGGATGCACTCCGACAGACCTCGTCTTTCCCTCTTTTCTGTTCATTGCCGGAGTGGCTATGTGGTACTCGTTAAGGAAGTATAACTTTGAGTTTTCAGGTTCATCGCTTTTTCGCATTCTCAGGAGGGTAGCACTAATTTTTGCTGCAGGCCTGTTCCTGAACATCTTTCCGGATTTTAACCGTGACTATGGTACTCTTCGCATTATGGGCGTTCTTCAGAGAATTGCTCTGGCATACGGTCTTGGAGCAATCATAATCCTTCTGGTGAAACGAAATTATATATGGCTGGCGACTCTGATAATATTATTGGGTTACTGGGCTCTAATGCATTTCTTCGGTGGTT
>CAZGDJ010000391.1:0-2676 GCA_964524635.1 uncultured Rikenella sp.
GTGCCGCTTATCTGTTTGTTGGCTCCCATCTCCAATTGGGTAAAGCGCTCGAATATTGCATCCTGTTTATCATAAGGGATGCCAATGCCGGTGTCGGAAATACAGAACACTATGGTTCTGTTTTCATCATATCTGAAACTGCCTTCTATTTTGCCGGAGTTGGTAAATTTAAATGCGTTCCCTATAAGATTAATTAAGATCTGCCGTAATTTACCGCTGTCGGCAATAATGACATTTTCTGAGGAATTGTCCGGGGTATTTAAGTACAGACTCAGATGCTGTTTTCCAATTCTTATCTTATACTCTTCGAAATAACCGGATAATTCCGAGAACAGTTCATTAAGGTTACATAAACCCCGGTTAACAGGCAGCTGGCCTGATTCAATTCTGGAAATGTCAAGTATATCGTTTATGAGTTCAAGAAGGTTATCGCAACTGTTGTTTATTATATCAGAGTATTCCTGAAGTTTTTGTTTGTCGTCGAAGGCCTCATGAAGCAGAGAAGAAAAACCCACGATAGCATTCATCGGGGTACGGATCTCATGACTCATGTTCTGCAGGAACGCTGTTTTAAGCCTGTCACTTTCCTCGGCTTTTTCTTTTGCCCTGAACAAATCCATTGCAGCCTGCTTTCGGGAGGTAATATCAATGATTGCTGTTATAAAAAACTGGGGTCTGTTTTCTTTATCACGCTGTAAATAGGTTGAAACATCCGCCCATATAATGCTGCCACTACTATGAATAAACCTTTTTTCATACCGGGCCTTTTTAGCCTTTCCGTCTGAAAGAGATTTTAGTATTTCATTTGTCAGTGGGATATCTTCGGGAAAGGTTATTTCAGACCACTTCATAGATTTCAGCTCATCTTCATTATAACCCAGGATGTCACAGAATGATTTGTTGACATTCATGAAGCCATCTATGCTAATCATTGAGTTGCCGACAGGTGAGTTTTGAAACAGATTACGGAACTTCTTTTCACTCTCGAGCAATGTCTTTTCTGCTTTTTTTCTTTTTGCTTCTTCCCTTAAGACATTTCTGACTTTTGCCAGTGAATAGAAGTAATAAGAGATGGCTATTAACAGTAAAGAAAAGACCAGTAATAACCGGTTACGAAGACGGGTAAGGGCATTATAAATATCTTTTTCCTGACATGAAATAAGAATTGTCCAATATGTATTACCGAGCGGGGCACGATAAAAAGCAAAATATTTTTCAATGAACCTGGCCTTACCGTCTATAATTGCCTGCTGGCTGATTCTTTTGGCTGTTCCACTATTCTCCTTCTTAATCTTGTCCAGCAATTCCAGGGTTCTGGCATTATTTTGTGTATAATCGAGAAAAGGTTTTCCGGTATGCTCTTTAATGGGGCTGTATAGTTCGATATTATTCTCACTGAGTAAACACACACTTCCGGTTCCCCTTATCTCAATATTTCCGAGATATAGCCTGCCTAACTCATCAATAGGGATCAGGATTGCGAGGCTTCCCCTATATTCTTTTTCCTTAAACACCGGAATATGCAAAGCTATTGCCGGATACCCCTGCACTGCCATGAATACATCACTTATAACCGGTTTATGGGTAGAAATGATTTGACGGACATGCTTCTGGTAAGATATATCTCCTCCGATCACCGATTGATCATAAGGATAGGTAGATAAGATGACTCCATTTGAATCTACTCTGGTAATAGCTGCAATGAGGCTTTTATGATTTTCATAAAAGCTGGCCATTAATGGCTCACCGTCAGGTTTAAAGTCAATAATGTCTTCAAGCTCTGATAAAAAGCCAAGATCAGATTGACAATCCTTGAAGAAGGAAGTAATTCCCTGGGATGCAGTCCTGGCTAATATTAACTGTTCATTAGTGAATTCATTTACCGTTCTGTCTTTAATATCTTCATAAACCAGGTATAAAGTAAAAAGGAATATCAAAAATACTGAAGGCATTATGAGATATCGTTTTGAAAATGTCAGCTTAGCCATCTTATAATTTCGTGTAAATATTTATTTTACATGTATTAACCATACCTGAAGCATTTCTATGACAAAATGACTAACAATTATGTAAATGTTCACTTTTTCACTAAATGCTTAACCAAATAGAAATTATTTATCAGCGTTCATAACTTCTTGACTTTCATACCAAAATTAAGCAAATATTTTAGAATCTGACAGATCCGATTTCGTCCGGTCTATTTTTTTTACCTTCTGAGGAAATAAGTAACATTGCAGAATGAAAAGAGGTATTGCCGGGATTGTCAGTTGTTTGTTCTTTTCTCCGTTGCTTTCAGCGCAGGCTTCATTTCCTGCTAACGGACCCCTGTATGATGATACTGTTGTGCCCCGGATTGATATCAGCATAAATCCGGATTCACTTAAATGGATTTTTAGTAATCCTGATAGCGACAAGGAGTTTCATGCAGTTTTTGTTTTCACTAACGGCAACATCCAAGATACTATTGACCCTGTCGGCTTCCGGTTAAGGGGGAATACATCACGGTATTCGGGTAAGAAGTCTTTCAAGGTCTCTTTCAATACTTTTACACCCGGCAGGAAGTATTATGGAGTGGAAAAGTTGAATCTGAACGGAGAGCATAATGATCCCTCTGTCATGCGTTCAAAAATAATGTGGGATATTCTAAGAAAATGGAATATCCCCGCCCCAAGGGCC
>CAZGDJ010000392.1:0-2649 GCA_964524635.1 uncultured Rikenella sp.
TCTGGCGATTGGTGTTATTGACTAATAGCATCATTATCAGCACTATAAAGCCAAGCATTGCGCCCAGTCCAAGGAATCCGTAGCTTCCCGTAATAACTGATACGTGCAACGTAAGCCAGTATGACTTAAGCACTGGTACAAGATTAGTTATTTCAGGGTCCATGAAACTAAGATGAGCTACCATTAGTGTCATTCCGCTGAGTACGCAGGTGGCAGATAGAGTGAGCAACGACTTACGGCTAAAAATGATACCGGCAAGCAATGTCACCCATGAAACAAACAACATCGATTCATATCCGTTGCTCATAGGGGAATGACCTGAGATATACCATCTTATCCCTAATCCCATGGTATGAATTACAAAACCGGTAATGATCAACCCGGTTAGGATCTTTAAAAAGTACGATTTAACGTTCTTGCCGGATATGATTCCCCCTACAAGCGTCATGATCATAAGAAGTCCTAATGCAAGATAGAACGGAAAAAGTTTCTCAAAAATCCCAGTCTTGTAATAAAAGATCTCTGCCTTAACTCTTGTTAGGGAGGGAATCTTATAAGTTGAATTGTCACTCTGATATTTTATTATTGCCAACCGGTATTTTTCTGCACTTTCACTGCTGTTTTTTTCAGAGGCGACAAACTGTGCCCATAGGGGTACCAAACTCTGTATATAAGCCGATTCATCCGAATCAGTGGTGTGATTAGCAGCAACCTTCGCTGAACCCCAGGCATCAGTTCCGTCTTTCACCGGGTAAAGCCTCAGAAAATCACCTTTAGACACCATATAGCAAATATTCAGCCTTTCATCAAGCTTGATTACTTCTTTATCAAAACGGTTTCGTTCGTTTGCAGGTTTTGCATATGCCTGATCAACAAAAGAAGCAAGCTTATACGTGCCCCCCGGGTTCAGGTCAGCCAGATCTGTAAATGCTGCCTTTTCTTCTTTAAGTCCTAATAAGTTGCGCAACTCATTATTTGATACTTTAATCAGAGGCACCCTCTGCCAGTTTGCAAAGTCAAGCGAATAACCCATAAAAACCTGCATCGGGGAGAGTCCTTCAAACTTGTTTTCGCCAGATACTTTTCTCAGAAAATCGCTGCTTATGGTGTTTAGCGGTTTTGTCCTTCCCTTAAAATCCTGAGCAAGCACCTCTCCGAAATCATCTGCCGCATTCTTATCAAGCACCAGCTTCTGGGCACTTACAGTATTTCCGGCAGCCGAGGCAAATAACAGCAATAAAAGAACTGAAGTCCTCCTGAGTCCTGAATTCCAATATCCGGGGCCGACAGTCCTGAAAAATGATTTCCTGTTAAATATTGATAGTATTATAAAAAGAAAGAGCAATGCATAACCTGTATATGTAGTAATCATTCCCGCACTGTCGTGATTTACAGACAGAACAGTTCCCCTTTCATCATTATCATAGGAAGACTGATAAAATCTGTATCCCTTATATTTAAGAATATGATTCATGTATATATCATAATTTATCTCAGAATTTTCTTTCCTGTCAGTAAGTGTAACCATACTCCTGTACTCTGATGGACTATGCGATCCCGGATATCGCTCAAGTTTAAAATCATTGAGCTTAATACTAAAAGGAATAGTGTCAGCTTTGCTTCCGCAGGTTACCATAATGTTTATATCGTCAATAGTTCCCTTCCAGCTGGAATTCTTTTTAGTCGGGTCATAAGGAATGAAGATCCTCTTTTCAAACCCGTTGCCTGAGACAGCAAATTCAAACGCTTCTGACCCCACTTCCCCTTCTTTCACCGGTCTGTCAGTAACTACACCTTTCAAAGTCTTATTTCCAAGGACAACTTTATGATCACCTACGTCATATACAATACCCCCTGATAATGGAAAATGAGTATCAGAAGCGATTGTCTCTGATTCCATGTCTTTCATATTTGTTGCCTTAAGCCCTGAGGGAGAGCTGATGTAAAAGATGCTGTCTTTAAGAGTGATTGTAAGATCAGCATCAACGGAGAATCCTATTTTTAGACCGTATGCCGTTGTGGACTCTCCTTCTGACACTACCAGAGTCTCAGTGTCAATCATATCACGCGTCACAACAAAGGAGACAACAGGTTGTCCATCCTCGCTCTCTTCAATGTCTTTAACAGTGTTTCTGTATCCAATAAAGCTAAGCTTTACCTCTTTCTCGTTTACCGACATGGTCTTTCTATACTTATCACCGGCATCAGGAGTAAAGAAGAAAGGCTTTGCATGATGAGACAGAATTCTGTCATTCTCTCCAAGGATATCAAAAACAATATAATCGGCAGAGGAAAAAACAACAGATGTTGTTCTTCCTTCTCTTATGTGCATTGTGCCATCAAAACCAGAGTAACGCGTTATTGCGGCACCTGCTATCATAACAATGAATGCCACATGAAAAAGCATCACCGTTATCTTTTCGCGCCGGTATAGCTTATAGACAATGATCTGACCTGCCAGATTAATGACAAGGATCAGAAAAAGCAACTCGAACCAGTGTGAGCTATAGATCAGGCTGGGTGCTGCTGAAGCACCGGGGTTATTCTCAGTAAATGTTGCTACAGCCATAGCAATAGCCAGAACAACCATTATCACACCCATAAAGAGAGGTGAAAAAAGGAATTTTATTGTTTTCATAATTCAAATAT
>CAZGDJ010000393.1:0-2632 GCA_964524635.1 uncultured Rikenella sp.
TACCCATCAGGTTTTGTACATGATGTCCAATCTCGTGTGCAATGACATAAGCTACAGCAAAATCACCACTGGCGCCATATTTTTCCTTTAGATCATAACAGAAGCTGAGATCAATATAAACCTTCTCATCTCCGGGGCAGTAAAATGGCCCGCTGGCAGCTGTGGCATACCCGCATGCTGATTGTACCTGGTCACTGAACAGAACCAGCGTTGGCTTCCGGTATGTGGAGCCGGCTTCTTCAAATATCTTTCCCCATATATCTTCAGTATCTTTCAGAACCACAGAGACAAACTGTGCCAGCTGATCTTCTTCCTCTGAAGTAGTAACCTGGCCAGTAGTTCCGCTGCCCATCTGGTCAATCACGTTCTGGGGGTCTCCACCGAGCAGCCAGACTAATAAGAGAATAATCAAAGTACCAATGCCGCCGCCCGCAACCTTTGTGCCAGTACTCATACCTCTTCGGTCTTCAACATTACTGCTGCCTTGTCTGCCTTGCCATTTCATAGTTTCAGTTTTAAAGAAGGAATTCACAATATCACACGAAAGATAATAAATCTGTTTAAGAAAATAAAAATGCAGGTTTGTGAACCATTTTTACTATCTTTTGTTTTACTAAAAATAAACAGAATGAAAAAGTTAACTCTTATTACAGTTACGATTATTTTTGGTATAACATCATTAATCAATAAAACAATGGCACAGGAATACACTTTTCCGCAGCTCCCATATGCTTACAATGCATTGGAGCCTTACATCGACGCACAAACGATGGAGATACATTACTCAAAACATCACAGGGCGTATTTTGATAATTTCGTTAAAGCTGCAACTGATAACGGAATTGAAAAGCTTCCCATACTTGATATCTTTTCAAAGATAAGTACTTATCCTGCAGCAGTAAAAAACAATGGCGGAGGCTATTATAACCACATGCTTTTCTGGCAAATAATGGGACCTGATGCCGGAGGACAACCTACCGGTAAACTAATTGAGGCAATAAATTCGACATTCGGTTCTTTTGAAAAATTCAAAGCTGAATTCGAAAATGCAGCAAAAACACAATTTGGCAGTGGATGGGCATGGCTGTCAGTAGATAAGGATGGAAAGCTCTTTGTCTCACAGACACCTAACCAGGAAAACCCCCTGATGGATGTAACTGCTAAACGCGGCACTCCGATACTGACTCTTGATGTATGGGAGCACGCATATTATCTGAAGTATCAGAACCGCAGGCCTGAATATGTTTCAAACTTCTGGAACGTTGTAAACTGGAATAAAGTAGCTGAGCTTTATGCCGAGGCTATAAAAAAGTAACCCGGAGAGGGTAAATTGTCAAACAGGTGGATCTTTAAAGCCTGGCTTCAATGACCAGGATATCATCCACCTGTTCTTCTTTTTGTATGAAAATAAAAAGGAGATTTGCGCAAAAGAGAATTACACCAGTATGCAATAACTCCCTTTTGATTTTTAGGAACGAAGAATCTTTCTCCAAAGAATTCGTCCCAAGCAACTATTTCACAACTTTATACCTGAGCCATATACAGCCGTTCTCATACTTTTCCTCTCTCAGAAGCTCAACCTTAACTTCAGAGGAGATGCTCCTGAAAACAGGGTATGACTTATCTCCGATTATCAGTGGATGAACAAGCAGGCTTATTTCATCAACAAGGCCTTCATTAAGCAGCAAATTACCAAGAACCTGCCCTGTATCGGTCATAATTCTTTTTATACCGTACTGGTTATAAAGAATTGAAAGGGCTGATCTCAGATCTGCTTTTTGTGATCCGGTTTTAATATACCTGTACCTTCTCTCAACCAGATGTTTCAGATAATCTTCCGGAGTATTGTCTGACACCAGGATTATCAGATCTCTGCAATATTCAAACCTGCGGCATGTATGAAGCATTCCCTTTAGTTTACCACCTGAATCAACAATAATCCACCAGGGCAGATCCTCTTTGCGCTCAGGTACCATAAAATCGCCAGGTTCCTCCGGAGGAACACTGCCATCTCCAAACATTTCCTGACCTGTGATTACAGTTGCTGATCCTATCAGTGTCGCTTCAGTTGAAAGGTTCCCTGCAAGCCGGTAATGTAGTTCCATATCAGGCATAAATCCTGTAAGTGAACCGTCAAGGGTGATGGAATTATGAAGAATGATATATGGATTCATATCCGGTGTTTGTAAAAGCAATTTAGATGAAAATGAGAATACTTAAACAATATGTTGAAAATTTCAGGTTAAACACTTTTTAAACTTGTCAATTCGCACCTTTGAAATAAGATTCTATATAGCTCACACCTCTGAAAACCAGGAATAACTTAAAACTGAAAACGCTCTTATTTACCCGGGGCTGGAAATGAAGCTGACTGATGCAAATGGCAATTTAATCGTTGAGAATGAAAACCTCTTCTCCGGTTGCAGTGAAAGTGGCATTGATCCTGTTGGTGTGGCTGAAAGAGTTTCTGCAAGCTTTATTTTTACAGGGTGAAACGCAAATAATCCTTTGCATCTTGAAGTGAGATTTTGGGACCTGAAAAGCCAGGCACGCATGAAGATCAGTACTGACCTTACTGTAAAGTAGCCGCGAGGGCAGACAGCAGGATGAAGCGTTACTTACCCAGTAACCG
>CAZGDJ010000394.1:0-2590 GCA_964524635.1 uncultured Rikenella sp.
AACGCCGTCAGTGCAGGAAACGAGAACTGGGTTTTTATAATTTTTCTTAAAAAGTTTCTCGTCATAATCGAGTCTGAACATTCCAGCGAATCCGCCTTCGGACTCAATCACTCTCGGGCTGTATGTTCTTGATACTGCGGGCCAAATCTTTTTAATCATTTCTTCGTTAGCATCAATGCTTACGCCGGATTTTTCATAACTTATATAGTTTGCCATAAATTTTATAATTTATATTTCCAAAAATTCATCAAACATGTTCAATTGATAACTTTCCAGTGAGTACTTACTTACAGGAAAATCTACAGGGATTCTATATGAGCCGCTCCAACACGCGGTACAGTATTCATCCGGACTTTTTATTGCACAATCCAGCATTTATAGGTTTGACTATAATGTCAAGTGTAAATGGTGGCGGGGGTTTTGGGGCGGCACCAAATAACTCTGCTATCAGAGAAATGCGCGACACTTACGATGGGGTTATGTTCTCAAACGATGGGGCAAAAGGGAGTTACTCGTCTCCAATAGAAACACGCGCACTTAGAATGCGCGGTTTTATCGGGGGAAATAAGTTTTTTATAGCACCGGATATTACGGTGTATCCTGTTGAGTTTTTCGCACCCAAGAGCAGTATATTTGGTATCCCAATGATTTCAAGTAACTGTTATTCAATTCATCATTTCAACTACAGCTGGGCAAAAGAGGAACTGCGAAGTGAGAGGATTCAAAGCCAAGAGTACTATGGGAGATATTTCAAAAATAAGAGAGAAGATTACGATGTCTGATAAAAAAATCGCATTATTTGGTGCAGGAGATTATGGTCAAAGAGCCCTTAAAAGATATAACACTGCGGCAGTGGAGTTTTTTGTTGATAATGATAAATCCAAGAGCGGAGAACTTTATTGTGGCAAAAAGGTTATTCACTTTAATGACTACAGATCTATTGCCAATAACTATCACACAGTGATAACAACCACAGCTTTCCGTCAAATCGAATTACAACTAAAAGAGATCGGAATATCCGACTATTCAGTCTTTATCCCTCAAAAAGACTCAATATTTCGATTTTATGACAGTGATAAACTTATTCTTGAGCAGTTCAGAACTGAAAAAGCTGATCATAGTGAGGAAGATTATAATGAGTATACACAGAGGGTTAATAAAGAAAATGGTAGATTTATCAAAATCAATAATACCGTTGACAAAATTCAAAATAATGTACCACTGTTTCGATATGTTGAAATTGAAACGATTAATCGGTGCAATGGTATCTGTAGTTTTTGTCCTGTTAATAAATACAATGATATTCGTAAAGAATACATTATGAGAGAAGAATTGTTTTATAACATTATTTCTCAGTTAAAAACACTTCAATATAGTGGTGCATTGGCTTTATTCTCAAACAATGAGCCATTACTTGACAAACGAATTGTAAGATTTTGTAAATATGCAAAAAAAGAATTACCAAATGCATACCATTATTTATTTACTAATGGCACATTACTTACATTAGATAAGTTTATTTCACTTATTGAATATTTGGACGAATTAATAATTGACAACTACACACCAAACGGTAAATTGCTTAAAACTTGCAAGTCTATCCATACATATGTCCAAACAAAACGCCCCGAACTAATTAAGAAAGTAACGATTGTTATAAGGAATCCCAATGAAATTTTAACAACTCGCGGCGGTGATGCTCCTAACCGAACTAATAAAGCCTCATACCCAGATGTTAAGTGCCTTATGCCTTTTCACCAGATAATTATTCGCCCTGATGGAAAATTGTCATTATGCTGTAATGACCCATTAGGGAGAAGCACTCTTGGTGATTTAACAAAAGAAACAATTCTGGAGGCTTGGCATGGTAAAAAATACTCCGTAGTAAGGAATCTCCTATCACATGGCCGTGGGAATTATTGGCACTGTAAATACTGTGATTACTTTAGAATGTGAGGTTTAGTAGATGAAAAAAAAGGTAATATTTGGTGCCGGTGAAACTGGGTATGTGGCCTTACGGCATTATGGTGTAGAAAATGTTGCGGCATTTGCTGACAATTACAAAAAAGGCAAATATTGTGGATTGCCAATTATTGGCTTGGAGGAACTGGCGAAGATACAGGATGAGTATATCATTGTTATTGCTTCGAGCTTATATGCGTCGGAAATCACAAAAATTATTGAGAAGGCTGGCATACGACAGTTCGAGATATACAAGAAAAGGGAATCAAATAAAAAAGTGGATAAAATCAAAATTGCCTCGTATAAAGGTATACACAGAAATAAGAGATGCTTCATTATAGGAACTGGCCCCAGTTTGACAATGGAGGATTTGAACACACTTCACAAACATAGAGAGATATGTATAGGTACGAACAAAATATTCTTGGCATTTGATAAAACTGAGTGGAGACCAAACTACTACTTCATATCTGATTGGGTACAGTCTTCTCAATATGCAGAAGAAATCGGAAAATTAAAAGTTTCTAATAAGTTCGTTTCCAACCTTAGTGTGGATTTTTGGGATAGTCCGTATAGTACAGGATCTACTTGTTTCAACTTATATCAATCATTTTATGAGACAGAAATG
>CAZGDJ010000395.1:0-2588 GCA_964524635.1 uncultured Rikenella sp.
CCGGATAAGGATTTTGGCCAGCTGGTTACTGACATGGTAAGGATGTACAGGCCTGGACGCAGTGGCGGCGAAGCCGAAATATGGGGCCCTGATGAGATCTTGCGGGAATATGGTGTCAGGCCTTCAAATATAACCGACCTTCTTGGCCTTATGGGAGATGCCTCTGACAATATCCCCGGAGCTCCCGGAATAGGCCCTAAAACGGCCTGTAAGCTAATAAAAGAGTTTGGAGATATAAACACCCTCCTCGAACGCACTTCCGAGCTCTCAGGCAAACAAAAAGAGGCAATAGAAGAAAACAGGGAGAAGATTATCCTGTCTAAAAAGCTTGCCACAATTGAGCAAAATGCTCCGGTAGAGTTCAGGCATGAACAGTTTCACAGACAGGCAGCTGATATTTCCGAACTTAAAAAGCTTTTTACGGAACTGGAATTCAAAACAATGGCTTCAAAGCTTTCAGGCCCGGAAATAAAAACACCTCAGCAGCCAGAAGAAGAGTCTCTTTTTCATTCCTCACCGCAACCTGCATTTAATAAAGCACAGGGGCTTCTTTTTGGTGATGGCAATGAGACAATCTCAATGATTGAGCATTCTCTTGATACAACACCTCACAACTATACCCTGATTGAGACATTTATACAGGTAAAGGATTTGGCCGGGCAATTAAGTAATCTGAAAGAGTTTTGTTTTGATACTGAAACCACTTCTCTTGATCCTTTGAATACAGAGCTTGTTGCTGTTGCTTTTTGCACCAGTGTAAACACAGGAACCCTGGTGTGGCTTCCTCCCGGGAGAAAGGAGGCAATGGCGCTTCTTTCTCCGCTCATTAAGGTTTTTGAGAATGCCGATATCCGTAAAATCGGACAGAATCTGAAGTTTGACATTCAGGTCCTGAGTAATTATGGCATCAAAGTCAAAGGGCCATTGTTTGATACAATGCTTGCTCATTATCTGATAGAGCCTGATATGAGGCATAACATGGACCTCCTTGCGTTAAAATACCTGGGGTATAAAACGATCCATATTGAGGACCTGATAGGAGAAAGAGGACCAAGGCAAAAAAGTATGCGCGATATTGACAAAATCAGCGTGAGGGAATACTCTGTTGAGGATGCGGATGTGACATGGCAGCTCAAAGAAGTGTTTGAACCAATGCTTGAGAAAGACGGATTAACAGATCTGGCAGGCAATATTGAGATGCCTCTTGTCAGGGTACTTGTTAAAATGGAAAGAGACGGTGTGGGAATAAACAAAGAAGTACTTAAAAATTATGCAGTCACACTGAGAGAGAAAATCTTATTACTGGAAAATGAGATTTATAAACTTGCCGGACAAGAATTTAATATATCATCACCAAAACAGCTGGGAGAGATTCTCTTTGTTCGCCTCCGCCTGGACGATAACGCCAGGCTGACAAAGACAAAGCAGTACCGGACTGACGAAGAAGTGTTGCAGAGACTTGTGCAAAAACACCCGGTGATTGCCAGGGTCCTGGAATACAGGGGATTAAAGAAACTTCTTTCAACCTATGTAGAATCGCTGCCGGAGCTTATTGACAGGAAGACAGGCAGAATCCATACTACATATAATCAGGCTGTGGCCTCAACCGGGCGGTTAAGTTCAACAAATCCCAACCTGCAGAATATACCGGTACGTGATGAAGAAGGCCGTGAGATCAGAAAAGCATTTGTGCCTGAAAGCGGCAGGGTTTTTCTAAGCGCAGACTATTCTCAGATAGAGCTCAGACTGATGGCGCATCTCAGTGGTGATCAAAGTATGATTAATGATTTCCTTTCAGGACAGGATATCCATTCAGCAACTGCAGCAAAAATATTTAAGGTTCCTGTAAAGGAGGTAACCAGGGAGATGCGTGCAAGGGCCAAGACCGCTAATTTTGGAATAATTTACGGCATTTCATCCTTCGGACTTTCAGAGAGACTTACAATTAGCAGAAAGGAAGCAAAAGAGTTGATAGACGGATATTTTGAATCATATCCCGGAGTGAAGTCTTACATGGATAATTGTATAAAGAGAGCAAGGGAGACAGGTTATGTTACAACAATGTTTGGCCGTCGCCGTTATCTTCCTGATATTCATTCACGCAATCAGGTTGTTCGCGGTAATGCAGAACGCAACGCCATCAATGCGCCGATTCAGGGTAGCGCTGCTGACATAATTAAGATAGCAATGGTCCGCATTGCAGAACGCCTGGATAAAGAAATGCCTGATGCCAGGATGATATTGCAGGTACATGATGAATTGATTTTTGAGGTTGGTATAAACGATACAGAAAAGCTTAGAGCTCTTGTTGTGAAGGAAATGACCAGCGCAACAAACCTGTCTGTCCCGCTGGATGTTGATACTGGTACCGGCTCCAACTGGCTGGAGGCACACTGAAATAACGATGGGATGATACAGATTTTGTATTTCGGGATAACCCAGGAAATAACGGGAAAGGCCACAGAAAGCATAGATACAGGTGACACAACAGATATGTTAAAGCAGATTCTGATAAAGTATCCCGGCCTGAAAAATGTATCATTCAGATTTGCATTGAATGGGGCACTTCTTAAAAGCGAGGCTGAACT
>CAZGDJ010000396.1:0-2581 GCA_964524635.1 uncultured Rikenella sp.
AAAAGTAAAAGAATAGCCTGATTATTCCATTTAACTTTTGTCTTGTGACTTTTGTCTTTTATCTTATTCTCCCTTCACTTTTATCTTGTGACTTTTGTCTTTTGTCTTTACTCTTAACGCTTCCCCCGAAATTCCAATGTAAAGTCATTTATCGCCTTCAGATACACCAGCGCCCTGAAAAGCACCTTATCATTAACCTCACCCTTCGAAGTTATATACTTATTTATGTCCTCTTCAAGCAGATCAAAGTCAACGAAATGCAGGTTCTGATTTTTTCTCCATGCACTCACTTCTTCCATGAACTTCAGGGCTGACGCTTTAAACAGCCCGTTCATCCACGACCAGTAAACCGGATCATTCTTGTCCCATTGCCACCGGACCTCATCCGGCAGAATGCCTTCGCTGATCTCACGCAGCAGCGGCCTGAAATGATCAGTCTTACAAAGCAGCTCTGAGGGTATCTTCAGCATATACTCAATTATGCGCTTGTCAAGCAAAGGATAACGATATTCTATTCCTTCCCTGTATCCTAACCTTGCCCAGCTCTCACACCTCTCCTGGAGATGGTAAAAACGCAAAAGTCTCATATGGAGCTGGCGCCTTGAGGTGTGGAAGTAGAAATTTCTTATTGCCGTCCTGTCACTGCGCCTGTAAGGTTTAAGGAGATAACGGGCATCATTCTCAAAGGAACGTCTGAGACCTTTCCCCAGAATACCCAGTGTGGGAAAAACCACATAAACACGCATCGCCCTGATAAAATGCAATGGCCTGTTCAAAGGATTACGGTTAAAGAACTCTCTCAGTCTCAGCTTTCTTAGAAGATCATTATCAATGCCCCGATCACCGGTGCTGATGAACTCATCACCGCCCCAGCCGCTGAATATCAGGTTTGTACTGACACTAACCGCCTGGCCGGATGCTTTGTCCTCAGAGAAATACCCCTGGTTTTTATAGAAGCGGGAGATTATTTCCGAAAAAGTTGATTCGTTCAGGTCTGAGAAAAGAGGTTTTATGTTTGTCTTATCGCAGAACAGGCTGACAATCTTTCTCTCGTCATATTTAACATCTGCCTGAGTATAATCAGCCGGTGACCATGAAAACCCATAAAAAGTCTCCTGGTTTGAATACTCTTTACGCGCCAGCACGGAGACAATTCCAGAGTCCAGACCACTACTTACATGAGCCCCTGCGGTAAACCGCTTATCACAGCGTATCCTGACAGCATCAGACACAATGTCTCTGAGATCTTTAAGCATCAGGTCATATTGAAGCTTTTTATCAGTCCTGATCTTTGAAGGATCCCAGTACTTTGTCAGCTCCACTCCCTTTTCGGAAAAACAGAGATAATGACCGGGCAAAAGCTTTTTAACTCTGATATCTGGTGTCTTTGAAAGATCAACAAACCTGAAATACCCCATCAGGTACTCACTTTCAATAACCTGTCCTCCTGATATGGCACGGCATAATCCTATGATGTCTGAAGAGAAGCTTATCGAATTACTGTCTGTGGTGTACGCCAGCGGGCAGATGCCCACATGATCGCGAAACAGGTAGGCCTCTCTTTTTGCGGACTGCAGTATGAATATTGAAAAATCACCATTAAGATCTTTAACAAAGGCTGGCCCTTCCCGCCTGAAAAGCCTGAAAACAAGCTCAGGTTCTCTAAGGATTGTCTCATTTTCAAAACGACCTGATAGTTCAAATTTGTTATAGATGTTTCCTGACAGCAGCACCAATATATCATCAGCCTCACTGAAGAAAAAGGAATCTTCAGACTTATAAGGTAAACGGGGGTGATGGCAATAACCACCGGCAAAGCTCCCCTGCGTAACAGGATGAAAGTGTTCTTCCTGATCACCCTGTTCTCTGAACATAACCATCAGGTTAGAATCTTCTGCTAAGGGAAGAAGTTTGTAAGAGCCGAGGATCATAAATGAATATTGTTAAGAGGTCCGGTTCAAAAAACGACCAAATGCCTGACCACTTAAGAGACCTCTTCAATAACAGAGAATCGGGAAAATTTGAGATAAAGTGACAAGATAGAATATCCTGAAAATAAATATCAGGTTATCATTTTTTAGTAGGAGGAAGAGGGGGACCACCTTTGCCTGCTCCTTCCGGCCCGGTTTGTGACCCACTAAAGGTATCTTTCCGTATGCTTAATGCATGAACGGCCGGTTTGGTCCAGGCTTTCTTTTTATAATCGCTTTTTTTCATGTCCTCTTTTCGAAATGCATACCATAATGATTTAATTAACCATGATATGAAATTCGTTACAAAAGTAACAATTGTAAGATACAAATATATAAAAACTAGTTATTTTTCCTAAAATAAAAATAATTCACTGAACTCTCCTTTTTTTTCAACAACTTCAAAATCAGAAGACTTGAGCCAGGCATGAGCAATCATTTTACCTTGTTGGTCCTTCGCGACTCCCAGAGAGAGCTGCGACTGTATTTTCCTGCGGTTCAGCATCCACCTTGCTGCCAGTGACTGCACAAGGCATTTGTTCCGCCAGGGTACGAAAATGTAAGAGCTTTGTATGGCAGTCCTGATCTTCTCACTTATGAGTTGTGAGTTA
>CAZGDJ010000397.1:0-2564 GCA_964524635.1 uncultured Rikenella sp.
CCTCATCATGATATTTCTGTTTCGCAGATCTTCTACTTCAAGATAGTTTTTAATATCAGTCACACCGGGTGCTTTCCTGAGCACGGCAACAGCAGATTCTGCAGTTGCTCCGTCAGGGACAGTTCCGGTAATAGAAAGCACTCCTTTTTCAAGGGAGCAACCCAGATTTGGGATCCTTATACCAGCTGACCCAAGAAGTGCAACATAATTTGCCTTTTCCTGCGGGGTTGTAATTGCTTTAGTCAGATTATCAAATAGACCCATAATTTCTCGTCTTATTTATTATTTCATTTGGGCAGAAGGTTTGTCATGAAATCAGGAGTGTCAAGGGTCAGATTCTCTTTTGTGACTATTGCATCCATATTCATGCCTCCTTCAGTAGTTACAACCAGTTTGCCGTTTGTCAGGGCATAGGTTCCGGACTCTATTGTAGCACCATTTTCTGTCATAGTGTACTTGTTATCCTTGAAGGTCATTTCAACCTTCATCAGATTGTCTTTAATGGCATTGAAAACGCTGTCATTGTATGTGCCTTTTGAGACAACACTTGACACTTTCCAGGTTTTAACAATCAACTTGTCAGGACCTTTTTTGCAGCCTGTGAATGATACCAACAGAGCAAGAAGAATAAGTGGAGCTAAATTCCTAAGTCTCATAATTTTAGGTTTTAGTTGATATTGAAAATTAGTAGTCGGTTAAAGTTACCCTTTTATGAACAAAAGTGCAAACCCTGACAGGCTATTTCACATTTATCTGGAAATTTCATGGAACTGAGAATTCTGACTTTGGAATCAGTATATTTAATAATTGAAGTCTGAATATAAATTATTTAGCCTGGGTTCATTTCTTTAAACAGGGCTGGGTGATCGGATTGACAGATTATACCCAGATAGACGATATAAGGAAAGAAGAAAACATGTACTTTGATGGATATATTACCAAGCCAATAATTGAAAGAGAAATGCTCGGTAAAATAGCGAAATGTTTAAAGATGAGCAGATAGCAAATATTTAGCCGGAAAGCACATACTTGACCTTTTATCTTTTTACTTTTGTCTTTTATCTTACTTCATTTTATTAAGCATAACACAATGAACTGGGTAGACTTTATCATCATTGCCATTCTGGGTTTCGGACTTATTCAGGGCTTCATGGACGGGCTGATAATTGAGGTAGCAGAGCTTGCCGCACTGGTGCTTGGCATATGGGGATCAATACACTTCTCGGGATGGACAGCCGCGAGACTCTCGGGATGGTTTGACATCCAGACGGCATGGGTAGGCATAATAGCTTTTGCCCTGACCTTTATTGCTATTGTTGTGGGGATTAACCTTCTGGGAAAACTGATCGACACTTTCCTCAAGGCAGTGGCGCTGGGTATTTTTGTCAGAATTCTTGGGGCAATTTTCGGGATTGCAAAGTATACTTTAATACTCAGTGTGATATTTGTTTTTCTTAATACAATAAATCAGAAAAAGCACTTTCTGCCTTCTGATACTATTTCAAAATCATATCTCTTTAACCCTATTGCAGACATCATTCCATCAATATTCCCTATTGTGGAAGGAGGGGATCTTCTTGACAGTTTTAACCGCCATAAAAAACAACCGCAGGGAGCGACCATCTGAGTGGTTTTGATATCTTTGCGTCACAGGATTTAAAATTATTTGAATGAATTTTATTGAAGAGCTGAAGTGGAGAGGCATGATACATGATATTATGCCTGGCACGGAGGAACTATTAAAGAAAGAAAACATAGCGGGATATATAGGTTTTGATCCCACGGCTGACTCCCTTCACATAGGGCACATGGTTCAGGTAATGATGCTTCGCCATTTTCAGAAAGCTGGTCACACACCGGTGGCACTCGTGGGAGGAGCTACCGGAATGATAGGAGATCCTTCAGGAAAATCAGCAGAGCGCAATTTCCTGAGTGAAGATGAATTGAAGCATAACGAAGAATGCATTAAAAAACAACTCTCCAAATTCCTCGATTTTAACTCTTCCGCCCCAAATAAAGCCATCATGGTAAACAACTATGACTGGATGAAGGAATACTCATTCCTGGGTTTTTTAAGAGATATTGGCAAACATCTCACGGTGAATTACATGATGGCCAAAGACTCTGTAAAAAAAAGACTTGACCCTGAAAACGGCCAGGGAATGTCATTCACCGAGTTCTCATACCAGCTGGTGCAGGGTACCGATTACCTGTATCTCTATAAAAATTACAGCTGCCGCCTCCAGATGGGTGGTTCTGATCAGTGGGGGAATATTGTTACAGGCACTGAGCTGATCAGGCGTAAGACAGAAGGTGAAGCCTATGCAATGACCTGTCCGCTGATAACAAAGAGTGATGGCACTAAGTTCGGAAAAACAGAAACAGGTAATGTGTGGCTTGACCCGGCTAAAACAACACCCTACCAGTTTTACCAGTTCTGGCTTAATGTGGCAGATGATGATGCTGAAAAGTTCATAAAGATTTTTACAATGCTTGATCGTAACGAGATCGAAGAGCTGGTGATGAAGCATAAGGCGGAACCACATATGAGATACCTTCAGAAG
>CAZGDJ010000398.1:0-2558 GCA_964524635.1 uncultured Rikenella sp.
TGGCCCGAAAGATCAGCTATTGTAAGACGGGTAAATATTGAAGGTACCCAGAATATGATTAATGCAGTTCTGAAGAATAAGCTTGAGCGAATGATATATATCGGGTCGGGTAGCTCTGTTAATGTAAAGCCCAGCGAAGGAGACAAATATCCCTTCCCGGGTGCAAAATTTGGACTTGACTATATTGATTCAAAATTTGAAGCCCTGAACCTTGTTATGGATGCTGTAAAGACAAGAGGCCTGCCTGCCCTGGCCGTACTGCCAACCTTCATGATAGGCCCCTATGACACTCTTCCAAGTTCAGGACAGATGATACTCGCTATTGCTCAGGGCAAACTGAAAGTGTATACCGGGGGCGGAAGAAACTTCATTTATGTTAATGATGTCGCCACTGCCATTATGAATAGTCTTAACAGGGGCCAGATAGGCAAGTATTATATTGCATGCAATGAGAACCTGACTTATCGTGAGTTTATTAGCAAGGCAGCTGCCATCACAAAAAAACCTCTGCCTCTCTTCAGAATGCCTGACTGGATTGTATTGACAGCCGGCTATTTAAGTTCACTTGCAGGCAGGATTGCAAAAAAGCAGCCTCTTATCACCTACCCTATGGCCCGCATTTCATGTGAAAAACAATTCGTCACCAGCGACGATGCTGTTAATGAATTGAATATGCCCCGGACAAATATTGAAACAGCAATCAGCGAATGCTATGAATGGTTTGTGGAAAACAACTACGTGGCAGTCAGATAGAATTCAGTCTTATATCAACCTGTGATATGATCCATAATAAACAATCTATTACCAGAACAAAATAATGAGCAAGGTACAGTTTGAAGGCAAAGTAGCTGTTATAACAGGTTCTACACGCGGCATAGGCAAAGGTATTGCTATTGAGCTTGCTAAAAGGGGAGCAATAGTAGTGCTGAATGGCAGGAATGCTACGCGTCTTAAAGATGCGGAAAGTGAGATACGTAAAATCAGTAACAATGTCATTGGCATATGTTGTGATGTATCAACAATAGAAGGTGGCAGGTTTTTGATCGATGAAACTGTTAAGGCCTTCCATAAGATTGACATACTGGTAAATAATGCAGGGATATCAATGCAGGGATTTGTGGCAGATCTGAACCCCCAGGTCTTTAAGACGGTCTTTGATGTGAATATTTTAGGTGTTACAAATACAACTATTCCTGCTCTCAGGTATTTGCGCGAGACACATGGATCTGTGACTTTTATATCAAGTGCTGCAGCTATCAGAGGCCTCCCCGGTTTCTCAGCATATAGTTCTTCAAAGATGGCGCTGAGGGCTATAGCTGAGTCAATCAGGGGTGAAGAATACCGGAACGGGATCCATTCCGGGCTCATCTATGTAGGATTTACCCAGAATGAGGCTGATAAAGAGACGCTTATTGCTGATGGCTCAATGGCGCCACTTAAATCAAGATCTATCAAGGGCGTCCAGCCCATATCATTGGTAGCAAAGGCTGTTGTAAGGAATATTGCCCGAAGAAAATCTGTCACTGTCCTGTCACCTGTTGGAAACCTGAATTACTTAATGCAGAGACTCTGTCCGTCTCTGGTTGACTTTGTGATCAGAAAGAATATAGACAAATTTGAAGAAAGAAGCCGCTGAAGATCAGGCAAGGAAATCCATAGGTACTTCACCCAGCCTCGAGATATCAAGCACACGTTCTCTTATATCAAAACCGGCAGAACAGTTGACGTTGCACGTCGCACATGTCGAACATTGTTTTCCATTTATGCCTGCTTCGGCAAGGGTATAACGAGCCTGTTCAAGATTGCGATAACCATATGCATACATATAGCTCCGCATGGCAGTAGGTATCTCAAGATTATAAGGACACTGTGGCACACATTTCCTGCATTGTTGACAATATAGACCAGGTTCTGACCTTAGATCTGCTATATTCAGATCTTTCAGTTCCTGCTCATTCAGTTCAAGGTTCCTGAGCATCAGTATGTTCTTTTCCAACTGTTCAAGTGTGTTCATACCTGAAACAATTGATACTATATCCTTATTCTTTAGAACCCATTTAAGTGCCGCATTGGTATTCAGGGGGTTTGTTCTTGTCTTATCGCGAAATGCTCCAGCCGTTGTCTTCATAGCAACAATGCCCACTCCTGCCCTGGCAGCATATGAGAGTGCTTCATTCATTGAAGCCAGATTCTGGGTTTTATAATTATATGCTACCATAGCCATATCGTAGAAATTGCTGTCAGCAGCAGCCCGCAGAGCCTCTTCATAATCATTATGTGTGGCAATGCCTGTAAAGCGAGTCTTACCCTGGGACTTAAGTTTCATAAGAGCTTCAAGAAGAGGTTCATGCAAAAGTGAATCTCTCTTGCCGGCATAAGGAAACATGAGAATATCGACATAATCAAGTCCGAAACGTGAAAGGCTTGCTTCAGCTTTCTTAATATATCCATTTACATCAAGTGGGGCCTTAAACAGACCTGTACGGTTGTCAAATCCATCAGCCGGCACAGCCGTACAGATAACGTACGAATCCCGCGGAAGGCCTTTAAGTCCTTCT
>CAZGDJ010000399.1:0-1179 GCA_964524635.1 uncultured Rikenella sp.
GCCAGCTCCGGGCACGGGTCCATTTCTGACGCAAGTGATATAAGGGGCTGGCAGTCAGATCCTGCACAGAGTCTCTTTAGCTCTCCAATTGCCAGCAAAGCCCTTCGTATTTGCGTCACCTCACGCGGATTAACCCTTCCGACTGCAACTTTGCTCAGCAATCTCTCAAGGTCACCTGTCTCTCTGATGCAATTCTCAATCTCTTCACCAAGACCCTTATTACCGATAAGAAAAGAGACAATATCAAGCCTGGTGTTAAGGATGCCGATATCTTTCAGTGGTAATGAAATCCAGCGCCTCATCATACGACCTCCCATAGGTGATATAGTACGATCAATGACATCAAGAAGTGTCTTTGCTCCCTCGTAAGGTGAATGGAACAGCTCAAGGTTACGAACAGTGAAACGGTCAAGCCAGACATATTTCTCCTCCTCTATGCGTGAGAGGTTGTTTATGTGACCCAGATTTTCATGCTGAGTCATATCAAGGTAGTAGAGAATTGCTCCGGCAGCTATTATGCCATTTGGTATGCCCTGCACGCCAAAACCCTTTAGTGATGAGGTGCCGAACTGTTTCAGCAACCTGTCATTTGCTGCTTCTGAGGTAAAAATCCAGTCATCAAGCTTATAGGTGTAAAATCTTGTTCCGAACCTATCACGGAACAAGTCAGTCTTGCGCTTTTCATACAACACCTCACGTGGCTGGAAGTTATTAAGGATCTGTTCTACATGCTCTGTATTACCCTCTGCAACAAAGAATTCCCCTGTTGAGACATCAAGCAGTGCTACGCCAAGAGCCTGCTTGTCAATGTGAATTGCCGCCAGAAAGTTGTTTTCTTTATGGTTGAGAACATTATCACTGAATGAGACACCAGGTGTCACAAGCTCTGTAATGCCTCTTTTTACAATCTTTTTTGCCAGTTTGGGATCTTCCAGCTGTTCACATATAGCAACTCTCTGTCCTGCTCTCACCAGTTTAGGGAGATAAGTGTCAATAGCATGATAAGGGAAACCGGCAAGCTCAACATAACTGGCAGACCCGTTGGCTCGTCTTGTAAGGGTTATGCCAAGAATTTCCGAAGCACGTATGGCATCCTCTCCGAAGGTCTCATAAAAGTCACCCACCCTGAATAGAAGTATTGCATCAGGGTGTTTCGCCTTGACGGCATAATACTGCTTC
>CAZGDJ010000399.1:1189-2547 GCA_964524635.1 uncultured Rikenella sp.
CTGCCAGGATTTTCTTTTTCCATTTTCTGTTTTGAGCGCGACATCAACAAAGATACAAAGGCACTCTGATGAAGGAAATATTTTTTGATTTATTGTTGATATTAAAGTCAATGACGATTTTTATCATAGTCTGTGAGAATCGTTTTCATACTTTTGAAGATGCTAAAAAATGTACCCATGAAGAGAGTGCTGATCCTTGGGGCTGGGCTGGTTTCAAAGCCTATGATCGAATATCTGCTTGATAAAGGTTTTGAAATTACCGTAGCGTCGCCTATGAAAGACAGGGCCGAGGAGATGATTGCAGGTCACAGGAATGGTTCAGCCGTTGACTGGTCAATGGATAAACCGGCTGATCTTGATCGCATGGTAAAGTCACATGATCTGACAGTCAGCCTTCTGCCTTACCAATTCCATATCGATGTGGCAAAAGTGTGCCTGCAAAATAAAAAGCATCTTGTGACTTCATCATATGTTCAGCCTGCAATGCAGGATCTTGACAGAGCAGCAAAGGAAGCAGGCGTCATTCTTCTGAATGAAATGGGACTTGATCCCGGCATTGACCATATGTCAGCCATGAGAATAATAGATAATGTGAAAGGAAAAGGAGGTTCAATTGAGGAGTTTTATTCTCTCTGCGGTGCATTGCCTGCTCCTGAAGCTGCCGACAACCCGTTCGGGTATAAGTTCTCATGGAGCCCTAAAGGCGTGGTGCTTGCCAGCCGTAACGGAGCTCATTATCTGAAACACGGGAAGGAAGTTACGATTGAACCCATAAACCTTTTTAAAGATCGTTTCTCTCACTTTTTCCAGGGAGTGGGAGAACTTGATGTTTATCCGAACCGTGATTCAATAAGTTACATTGACATATATGGTCTGCAAGGCATTAAAACAATGTACCGTGGCACTTATCGTTTCAAAGGATGGTGCGAAGCGCTGGACCTTATTAAGACACTTGGACTGATAGATGACGGAGATAAAGACTACACGGGCAAGACGTACAGGCAATTTGTTGCTGAGAAAACAGGATTACCCGGGATAAACCCTAAGCAGGAACTCAGTAAAACCGGAACAGACCTTGCGATAGAAGCCCTGGAATGGCTTGGACTTTTTAATGATGAGACCATGGGATACGGTATAACCTCGCCATTTGAAATTACCTCTGACCTCATGATAAGGAAGATGTGGCTGAATGAAAACGAACGCGATATGGTTGTTATGCAGCATCTTTTCCTGGCAAAGGATCCATCTGGCAAAAAGGAGGTTATAAACTCAACAATGGTTGACTACGGCACTCCTGCAACTAACACCTCAATTGCCCGCACTGTTGCGCTGCCTGCAGCAATTGCAGTGAAACTGAT
>CAZGDJ010000400.1:0-2546 GCA_964524635.1 uncultured Rikenella sp.
ATCATCATTCCTATCTCGCCTCCCGTATTGTTAACACCCCTGTAAAGCTTGCCATCAATAATTATCCCCCCTCCGATGCCTGTCCGCAATGCAATAAAGACTGCATGTCTGTAACCTTTAGCTGCGCCGAACCTGTGTTCTGCAACCGTCATCAGGTTTGCATCATTTCCAACATAAACGGGCAATCCTGTTTTGTCAGATAATAATGATGCCAGAGGGATATTCTTCCACCCCCTGACCCCGTGGTCCGGCCCAAGAATAATTCCGTTGTCATGATCTATAAAACCCGGAGCAGAAACACCTACTGCAATAGGATTTATTCTTTTATCAGCAGCTTTCTCCCGTATCAGGAAAAGAGCTTTTTCAAGTGATGAGATAATGTTCTGTTTTGTAAGCTTTTCGGCCAGTGGATAAGAATCTTTTAGCAGAACCTTGCCGTCATACCTGACCACAGCGGTGTGGACAAAAAACCGGCCGAGATCCATCCCAATGGCTGCTGCGTGAGGATACATATTATAAGTTATGAGTTTTGAGTTTTGAGTTTTGAGTTAAAAAGTTCATGATCTAATTAATTGTGTATCAATAATATATTTGTCAGCTCTTCGTCAGAAATTTTTGTGGTTAGCAACTTTAATTCTTTCCATCTTCCCTTTTGCCTCACTACTCACTACTCACCTCTCATCGCTCATACCTCATCACCCACGCTCCTCCCTTTATTCCTCTGCCTTTTGCCTTGTGGCTCAAACCAGGTTAGCTACTCCATCAAGAATATAGGAAGGTCTGTAAGGAAATTTGTCAACTGTCTTCAGAGTTGATATTCCTGAAAGCACGAGAAGAGTGTCAATTTCAGATTCTATACCGGCAATTATATCAGTATCCATCCTGTCGCCAATAATAATTGTCTCCTCTGTTGAACAGCCTATTTTTTTAAGTGCGATACGCATCATCAAAGGATTTGGTTTGCCTACATAATATGCCTGTCTGCCTGTTGCCAGTTCTATTGGTGCAATAAGAGCCTTTGTTGCAGGTATAATTCCGTTTTCAACAGGTCCGGTAAGGTCAGGATTTGTTCCGATCAGTTTTGCACCTTTAAGTACAAGATTGACAGCCTGTTCAATTTTTTCAAAGCTGTAACTGCGTGTATCACCAACGACCACATAATCAGGATTGAAGTTATTCATGGAATATCCTGCATTATATAATGCGTTTATCAGTCCGGCTTCACCAATAATATAAGCAGTTCCTCCCGGACGTTGGCTGGCAAGAAAATTTGCTGTTGCCAGGGCGCTGGTATAAAAAACATTTTCGTCAAGGTCTATTCCCAGCCTGAACATTTTTTCCTGCAGCTCTTTGGCCGTACGTTCGCTTGAATTGGTAAGGAAAAGAAACTTCTTTCCTTCCTTTTTCAGCCACTCAACAAATTCAGGAACTCCCGGCAACAGTTTATTGCCATGATAAATAACCCCGTCCATGTCGCTTATAAAAGCTTTTTTGCTGCGAATCTTTTCAATTATTTCTTTATTGCTCATTGTATAAAAAATAAAGTACAAAAATAGCACAATGCTGCTAATAGTTAAGGAACTAGGCAAAAAGCAACAATTTTGTCACTATTTTCCATTATCTTATTAATGTTCTTTCGTAATTTGACGTGTTGCGGACTGGAGGTGTTTTTCAAAGACATTTGCCGTCTCAATCCATTTGGTGATACGAGCATTTACTTCGGGTGTTTTTGGCGTACGTTCAGAAAGTGTTTTATACAATGCCTCACGCAGGTCAGACATAGCAGAAATTGAATTGGCAAAGAAATCTATTAAAAACCTGTCTGTCAGGTAGAAATAGCGTTTCCTGCCGGCACTGTGTGTCTTGTAATCAATTAATCCGCCATTCAGCAATGAAGCGAGTGAGTTGCTGATAACGCTTTTACTTGAGCCAAAAAAAGATACTATATCTTCAAATGTCATTTCACCAGAATCAGACACGGTAAACAGAGCCAGTACCCTCCCGCTCATCGGGGCAATGCCAAACTTTTCAAGAATTCTTCCTGTCTCATCAACCTGATCTCTTTTGCTATCCGGTTCATTCTTTTTCATACATTTATGATTAGTAGGTTTATTGGTACAAACATAGCACTTTTATTTGGTTCAGTATTTTCAGAACTAAAAAAACTTAAATGTGTAATTAATGCTAACAAACTGATGATGATATTTAAAAAAAATGTAGTTTTGATCCCTGCATCCGCTGTTAAAGCGGAGTCTTTTCCAGGTTTAAATCTAAAACAGGATCAACATGACCCAGAATGCGACTATGAGAAAAAGGGATTATATAATAGCCCTTACAATAATTGCTATCTTCTATTTCATTTTCGGCTTTGTGACATGGCTAAACAGCATTCTTATTCCCTTTCTCCAGACGGCATGTGATTTAACCAACTTTGCAGCATATCTTGTCACATTTGCCTTTTACATTTCCTACTTTATTATGGCACTACCTGCGTCAGCGGTGCTGAAGAAGACCGGATTCAAGATAGGGATGTCTGTAGGTCTCTG
>CAZGDJ010000401.1:0-2545 GCA_964524635.1 uncultured Rikenella sp.
TGTTTATTCAGGACAAACTGACCCCCCATTCAGGACTAATTGACCCCCCTTGCCGAAGGCACATCCCGAAGGGCAACCGAAGAACGGATTACAATGAACGCTTAAAAATTTCTTTAAAATTAAACCTTTTTCTTTTTTCTCATCGACTCACCGGATAATTCTACTCTGTGAGAAGTATGTACCAACCGGTCAAGTATTGCATCTGCAATAGTGTTTTCTCCGATCACATCGTACCATTTATCAACAGGTAACTGTGATGCTATAATAGTTGAGCTTTTCTGGTGACGGTCCTCAATAATCTCAAGTAACATCATCCTGGTCATATCATCAAGTGGCTGCATGCCAAAATCATCAATAATTATCAGATCCATTTTTTCGATGCGTTTAATCTGCCTTATATACGATTCATCAGCTTTTGACATACGGAGCATTGTAAATAATTTCTGTGCGATAAAATAATTTACCTTATACCCAAGTTGACAGGCCTGATGCCCCAATGCTGATGCGATATAACTTTTGCCAACTCCGGTTTGTCCTGTGATAAGCACATTTTCACCATTTTTAACGAAGCTCCCATCAGTAAATCGCAATAGTTGTGTTTTATTCAGCCCGCGAGGAGTAAAAAAGTCGATTTCTTCCATGCTTGCTCTCATACGGAACTTTGCATTCTGTAATCTACGGCTGGCTTTCAGATTTTCTCTCTCATCCAACTCTGCCTGCAAAAGCAGGTTGAGTAGTTCATCGTTTTCTATTGATTGCATGTTTTTGGTGGATACAATACCTTCATAGGCTGATTTCATGCCAGGAAGTCTTAATTGCTGCATTAATTGGCGGATTTCATGTGTCATAGGATTGGTTTTTATAGTTTATTTATAATATTCTGCTCCCCTGATATTATCATGCAGAGGCAGTGTTAAATTTTCTTGTTTAGTTTCCAGCCGATCAAGTTTATTATTTATGATCTGTTGTATTACTTTATAGTTAAATACACCGAAGGCAGTTGCTCTTTGGCAGGCAGCAATAAGCCTGTCACGGCCAGCTTTCTTTTCAAAGGAGAGTATACCAACACAGCTTCTGTATGTTTGCTCGGGATAAGATTTGGTCTCAAGTACTTTGCAGATGTATGCTTTAACATCAGGATGTATATGTCCGGCCCATTCAATAAACTTTGAGGGGTTCCACTCGCTTACGAACTGATGAGTCGAAGGAAGATGATCTTTTACTGATGTATACTTATATGGTCGGCGATCACGCAGATGGTAAGCAATACGCTCTCCGCAAAGGTAAACACTAACATGCGTTGCGGTATAGACTATCTTCACCTTACTTCCAATATACTGGTGAGGGACACTATAGTAATGCCGATCTTTATGCAACTGTACATAGCAGTTCTTCATGACTTTAACAAGAAGGTATTCTTTCAGTTCCCAACGCTCATGGGGCAGTGGATTGAGTTGTGCTTTTTCTCCCTGCTCAAAAAGTTCATTACGGCTCTCATCTCTTCCCTGAAGAGGAAGATTATTATGAGCTTCCAAAAGCTCCAAAATAGCTTCATTAAGCTCTTCTATGCTGGTGAAGATTCTATTACGAAGAGGAGCAAATATGCGTGTGTAAATGATTTGTACCATTCTTTCAACCCATGCCTTGTCCCTTGGTTTACGACTGCGGGCAGGAAGTATTGCCATACCATAGTGATTGCCAAGATCAAGCAGATCCCTGTTAATCTCTGCCTCATAGTTACTGGCCTTATCAACTCCGGATTTAAGATTATCAGGTATCAGTACTTTTGGAACACCACCATAATAATTGATTGAGTGTACAATGCATTGTAAAAAATCTTCTTTTCTCTGGCTCTCACAGGCCCTTACATATGTTCTTCCACTGAAGCCTAATACAGATACAAAGACCTCTACTTCTTTTATTTCACCTGTCTGTGGATCAACTATCGATAGTTTGGTTCCTGTAAAATCAATATATAGCTTATCGCCCGCTTCCTGTTCAATATGAAGCGATACATCTTTATTCTGGAGCCACTGACTCAGATACTCACAAAAATGGCCATAGCAGTACCCATCAGGATGTTTTGTACGATACTCTCCCCAGAGTATCTGCCGGGTTACTCCACTACGTTTAAGCTCACTTTTAACATAAGGAAAGAACTCATATAATGCATCCCTTTTATTGTTTGGTGAGGCTTCAGTTATTTGAACTCCTCTTAAAAGATAACTCTTAACCGTGTTCTTAGATAAATTCAGCTCCCTGGCTATAGCCTTCTTTGAGTACCCCAGAGTGCTTAGAATGCCGATTTGTTTGATAACCTCCATAGCTACTGTTTTATTTGCCATTGTATCTGTTTTTATTGCAAAGCAAAAAAACAGTCCGCTCAAGGGGGTCAATATGCCGGAATGTCAGTCAATATTTTGGTCCCAGGGGGTCAATATTGCCGGAATGACATAAAAATTTGCACTTTTCAGGGGGTCAGTTTCGCCTGAATGGGGGGTCAATTTAATCTGAACAGGGGGTCAATTTAAAACTGAATATACAA
>CAZGDJ010000402.1:0-1935 GCA_964524635.1 uncultured Rikenella sp.
CATTGACCTCATCCGATATTTCATAGCCCGAGAGAATGTAAAAGAAAATGTCCCGCTTTATTTCTCTGGCTTTGTGAATAAAATCAATTCCATCCATTCCTGGCATCTTCATATCACATATAATTGCCTTAATACCAGGGTTGTTTTTAAGTTTTTCCAATCCGGCAAGTCCTGATTCAGCAATCAGGACATTATACTTTTTCCTGAACATGTGTTCAAACAGAACCAGGTTTATCCGTTCGTCATCAACATACAATATTGTTACCGGCAATGGCATGACTTAATATTCTTAATGCCTAGGTAATAACAAATTTCTGCTCTTAGTCCAATGCAGGGCTGATTTCTTAAGACAGGATATAAGCCTGAAGCATTTCTGAAATGCTTCCAGATAATAAGAATTGGTATTCCAAGGAGAACGGTCAGGATAGCAGCAGCGGATTCAAATGGCCGATTGTGAAGCCCATTACAATGATTGTCAGGAGTATAAGTATCTTTACCGCTACCAGGACGTTTTGAACCCGGGAGCATTCCTGCAATTATCCCTGATGTAATAAAGATACATGAGGCAATCATGTTGGCTACAACCAAACCTGTTGCTGTTCTCGAGGTACAAAAGCGCATCACTGTCAATATCAGCAGAAATTATCTTGTGATTCACTTTCATGGTACCATTAAATTGAGTTAATTAAAGCCTGCCTGATTTAAGATCATTACATACAGCACGGATCCATGAATCAGGGTCCAGCCAGTCAAGAAATGAGTATTCGGCTTTGTAAGTGTCTAATATTCCGGCTTTTATTAACTCTTCAGCTTTTCCGGATTCAGGGTATTCACTTCTGATTTTTTCAGTCATTTCATGCATATCCTTCCTGTATTTTATTAAACCTGAATATGACAGATCCCTGCCATGTCCGCTTATGAATATGCATTCTTCAGGAAAGATATCAATAACCTTATCAAGGAATTTAAAGTAGTCTGAAATATTCCCTGAAATTGCAGGGCAGTTCTGTGACAGCAGTAAATCGCCGAGGCAAAGGACTTTTGATTCAGGAAAGTATATTAACATATCTTCATTGGAATGCAATCCGGGGTAAGGAATAAAAATGATTTCCTGACCGTTGAATTTCATTGAATATTGTTCGGGAAAGTTAAGCCCGTTTCGACCGGTTAAAGTGTTTTCCGGTTTAATAAATAAAGAGTTCAGTTTTCCCTCCTTTATTCTCCTTAAGCCGATAACTGCATCAACTGATGGTGCCAGCTGTGTGTTACCCATTGTATGGTCTCCATGAGGATGGGTATTGACAACATAACAAATCTTTCTTTTACTGAAATCGCTGATTGTTTTTCTGATAACCTCTACAGTACGTTTGCCGAAACCGCTTTCAATAAGGATAATGCCGTCGGGGCCGTCAAATACTACCAGATTGTTTCTTAACCCATAAGGGAATGAAATGCGAAGCAGATTATCAGTCAGCTTTCTTGTTTCAAGGTCGGTCCGGGTGGGATTTCCTCCAACAGATCTGATGAATTCAATTGTTTTAGTATCTCCCGATTCAATAGCCAGGTCAAGAGGTGTCCCCTGGTATTTTGATACCGCATTAATATCGGCACCTTTTACAACCAGATACCTGGCAATCACAAGTTTCCCATTCCTGGCCGCAATATGCAAAGGAGTAGAACTGCCCTCGAACTTTGCAGTTACCAGAGAAGGGTTCTGTTCCACCATCTCCTTTACTTTGGCAAGATCACCAAGACGCACTGCTTCACTTATGTCCTGTGCTTTCACAGTAAGGACTGTCAAGTACATTAACAAAGTTATGAACACTATAGAATTTCGCAGTCTCATAAATGATATTGTATTATTTCCTGGTTCTTAAATCTTCAATTATCCTGGCTGAAAACCAAAAGGGGTGGCTTTCACCTTCACGGCCGCTA
>CAZGDJ010000402.1:1945-2533 GCA_964524635.1 uncultured Rikenella sp.
CAATCTTATATCTATTTGATTTGAATTCAAAATTAATATACCTGCCGTCAGGAGTTACTATCGGGCAAAGCTCAAATCCGGTGTTGACCGGACTACCCATGCTCATTGATTCACCCCACGTACCGTCTCCGTTGCGGAATGCAATCCGCAGTTCCATATTACTGCAATAGATCAGGTAATCTCCATCAGGAGAAATATATGGCGTATGGTCTGTTGAGCCGGTATTAATTTTATCACCCAGGTTTACCGGTTCCAGATATTTCCCATCCTTAAAGTAAGAGCAGTAGATATCATGCATACCAAAACCTCCAGCGTTGTCAGACGCGAAATATATATTTCCCTGCCTGTCTACAGAGAACTGCCAGTGCATACTCATTTTATTGATTACCTGATCAAGAGGTACGGGGTCACTCCATCCGTAAGCTGTCTTATCAGTATACCAGATATTCTCTTTTTTCTGGTTGTTCTGTAATGGATTGGGCCTTGAAGAGTTGAAGTAAATTCTTTTGCCATCAGGTGAAAAGAAGGGTTCCCCGTCATCCGCTTCTCCTACGCCGCTAAAAGAAGCTATCTGAGGTGGCGCCCAGG
>CAZGDJ010000403.1:0-2527 GCA_964524635.1 uncultured Rikenella sp.
TTTTATTCTCAGCTACAAAATATGGATGAAAGGTGCTACCACGTATTCTGGAACGGGGTCATAAATCTTTGAAAGCTCTTTATTCTTTCGTGAAAGTATGATATGATGTTCCTAATTTTATACTAGTTTTATACGAGGTGTGACATCATGGAAAACAAAGAATTTATTGAGACTGAAGAAACGTCAAAAAGTATTTCGAAAAATTTTAATTATACCTGTTTTATTATTTATTTTGGCAGATTCATTACCTGGAATACTTATGTTCCTGTGAACAATTCTTAATCCGGATTTTAAAATGTCAGACCACGGAAAATAACGAGACAGCATAATATGAAAGAACAACATTGGGAGACCCTCCTCAAATTAATTGACGGGGAGACAGTTAAGGATAAACCTATCGGGTTTATTATTGACAGCCCATGGCTCCCGGGTTGGTATAAAGTAAAAATACTTGACTATTTTACTGACCCTGAGACATGGTTCAATGCTAACATGAAAGCTTTTGAAGAGTTTCCTGAAGTAATTTTTCTTCCGGGTTTCTGGGCTGAATATGGAATGTGTACTGAGCCATCTGCCTTTGGCACCAAACTGGTATGGACTGAAGATGATTTTCCTCACCCTGTCAAATTACCCTGCAATGTTGAAGCAATAGCCTCACTGTCAAAGCCTAATGTAAGAACGGATGGGCTATTGCCATTCACTATCAGCAGGTTGGCCAAATACGAGGAACGAATAAGGCAGAATGGCTGTCACATAAGATTTGCATCAAGCCGTGGGCCATTGAATATTGCCTCTTTCCTTTTTGGCACCACAGATTTTATGCTGGCCCTTGCAATAACACCCGATGAAGCACAGAAAGCCCTTACTGTAATTACTGATTTTGTAATTGACTGGCTGTCACTGCAGTTTGAGAAATTCAGAGATATAAACGGAGTTTTTGTGCTTGATGATATAGTCGGATTTCTGGGTCAGCCTGACTTTGAGACTTTCGTGCTGCCTCACCTGAAAAGAATCTATAAGACTTTTAACGCCAAAGTCAGCTTCTTCCACAATGACGCAGCAGGTCTTATTACTGCAGGTTATTTAAAAGAGATTGGTATTAATTTGTTTAATTTCAGTTTTAATCATTCCTTTGAAGAAATGAGAGCAGCAGCAGGAGACACAGTTACCCTTCTAGGCAATATACCTCCCAGGGATGTACTGGCATTAGGTTCACCTGCTGAAGTTGAAGAAAGCGTCAGGAAGATGATGGGCACAATGAGAGACCATTCAAGAATTATCTGGTCTTGCGGAGGAGGCATGCCTCCTGATGCATCAACAGAAAATATTAAGGCTTTAATAAGAGCAGTTAGAGAAAGTAATTAATAAAAGAAAAAGTATGTTACTATTAGGTATCGACCTTGGCAGTTCGTCAGTTAAAGTATCAGTCGTAGACGGGAAAACCGGTAAAACATTATCGTCAGCTTCTTATCCCCAGAATGAAATGGAGATTTCTGCTCCCAAACCCGGGTGGGCAGAACAGAACCCTGATACATGGTGGGATAATTTCAAATCCGCCCTTGCTTTGTCATTAAAACCCCTGAGGAGCAAAAAGGAGACTATAGGCGCAATAGGTATATCTTATCAGATGCACGGGCTGGTGGTGGTTGACACTAATAAGAAAGTACTGCGTCCTTCAATAATTTGGTGTGACAGCAGGGCTGTGGAGATCGGAGAAAAAGCGTTTGAGAAACTTGGCAAAGATTTCTGCCTTCACCATCTCCTGAATTCCCCGGGCAATTTTACTGCTTCAAAGCTTGCCTGGGTTAAAGAAAATGAACCACAAGTCTTCTCAAGGATACATAAAATAATGCTACCCGGTGACTTTCTTGCTATGAAACTTACTGGAGAGATAAAAACATCATTCTCGGGTTTGTCTGAAGGTGTATTCTGGGACTTCAGAAGGAACAGCATTTCCGAAGAGTTGCTGAAGTATTATGGCATTGACAGCAAACTGCTTCCTGAGCCCGTTCCTTCATTCTCAACTCAGGGATTATTGCTTAAATCTGTGGCCGCAGAACTTGGTTTGCCCGAAGGTATCCCGATATCATACAGGGCCGGAGATCAGCCAAATAATGCATTATCACTTAACGTCCTTTCACCAGGGGAGGTGGCCACAACAGCCGGAACATCAGGCGTAATCTACGGAGTTTCAGAGGAAAAGAAATTTGACCCGTTGTCAAGGATAAATACTTTCCTGCATGTAAATAACAGTGAGCATCATCCGCGCCTTGGCGTTCTTCTGTGTATCAATGGAACAGGAATCCTTAACTCGTGGATGAAGAGAACTGCCGGAACGAACCTGACTTACAACCAGATGAACGATCTGGCTGCCAAAGTGACTCCCGGATCTGACGGGTTGCGTATTCTTCCTTTTGGCAATGGCGCCGAAAGAGTTCTTAAAAACAGGGATATTTGTGCTTCCATCTCAGGTCTCAGTTTCAACAGACATAATCAGGCGCACCTCTTCAGAGCTTCACAGGAAGGA
>CAZGDJ010000404.1:0-2509 GCA_964524635.1 uncultured Rikenella sp.
CCGTGACCATAGCAGTCTCATATAATCATATATTTCAGTAGAAGTACCTACTGTTGACCTCGGGTTTCTGGTGTTTACCTTTTGCTCAATTGCTATGGCAGGAGGGATGCCATTAATGAAATCAACGTCAGGCTTGTTCATCCTTCCCAGGAACTGCCGGGCATATGACGAAAGGCTCTCCACATACCTTCTCTGTCCTTCAGCATAAATAGTATCAAATGCCAGGGATGACTTGCCTGACCCTGAGACTCCAGTTAATACAATCAGTTTATTTCTTGGAAGTGAGAGAGAAATGTCTTTTAAGTTATGGACTCTTGCTCCTTTTATCTCTATTTGCCCCTTCATCAGCGTTCCGTTTGTCAAAAAGCCAAAATTATATATTTTGAAATTAAGAATTTTTCTTTTCTTTGTATTGAATCTAATCAAAACAACGGAGGACTGCCTATACAACATCTCTACTCTTAACCAAAAAGAGTGAGTTATGAAGAGCAATAAGACCGATTATGAACTTATAAACAGTTTCATAAACGGTGATGATAAGAGCATAGAGCTCCTTATCCTCCGTCACAAGAGCAAGGTTTATTCATATATAAACATGTACATTCGCAGTCGCGACCTCGCTGATGATATCTTTCAGGATACATTCCTGAAGGTTGTACAATCCATTCGTGCAGGCCGTTACCAGGATGATGGCAGGTTCCTGTCATGGGTGATGCGAATAGCCCATAATTTGATTATTGATCATTTCAGGCATGAGAAGCAATCCGGAATCATTCTTAATGATGATTACGAATCAGATCTCATTAACTACCGGAATTATACGGATGACAATATTGAAGATGTTATTCTGAAACGTCAGGTCCTTCATGATGTACGGAAGCTTATCAGTGAACTGCCTGATGACCAGAGAGAGGTTGTAATTATGCGACATTATGCCGGCATGAGCTTCAGGGAGATCGCTGATATGACCGGCGTTAGCATTAATACAGCACTTGGACGCATGCGATACGCTCTCATTAACATGCGTAAAATGCTTGCTGAAAAAAATATTACTCTCTTTGTAAACTAAACAATATAAATTATTCATGGCCGTTATTCTCAGGTGAGATAAAACATGCCTATGAATAAAAATTCTACTCCACTACTTAAATATGTTGACTTACAGGGCTTTACCACAGATGTGGTATCTGATGCCTTTGGAATAGACTCTGCTCTGAATGAGTTGCTCCCTTCATCAGAAGATTTCCTGGATGGCCCTTCAGACCGATTGATGACTGCTCTGTTTGATAAGATAAGTCATGACGCAAAGGTCCAATAAATAAGGTTAAGACTAAGGCCAAGGTTAAGAAACAAGATAAAAGACAAAAGTAAAAAGACAAATGTTGGGGTGTGTACCGAAGTGATCACTTTTATCTTGTGCCTTTTATCTTTTGTCTTTCTTTAATTCGCAACTACTTTTGCCTTATGCCTTATGCCTTATGCCCAATATCAGATATACTAATTTTCCTTTTTCTTATATTGCAAAACTCAAAAACTCAAACATGAAAAGAATCACATTACTATTATTAGCAATCATGGCCTTGTTATGGTCATGCACACCTAAACAGCAGAAAATGGAGAACAGAATGCAGGAGTTTATCTCCGGATATGAAGCTAAGGTTATTCCCCTTTACCGTGAATCAGCACTCGCATCCTGGGATGCCAATATAACCGGAACTGATTCAGCCTGGGCCAGAAGTGAGAAGGCATCATTTGAATATGCTAAAATATTTACTGACTCCGAAGCATTTTCTGAATTGAAAGAACTAAAGGAATCAGGCCTCGTAAAAGACCCTCTTCTTGCACGTCAGCTTGAACTCCTTTACAACTCTTACCTGGGAGGTCAGGTTGATACTTCCCTTATTGCTGAACAAATAAGAATGGAGACAGAAATCAGCAAAAAGTATTCTAACTACAGAGCAACAGTAGGAGAGAAGCAGTTGTCAGACAATGAGATAGAGGATATCCTTCGCACTTCAACAGATAACGCTGAATTACAGGCTGCGTGGGAAGGACACAAGATGATAGGCCCGTTTGTGGCAGAAGACATCATAAAACTCGTAAAACATCGCAATGCCATCGCTCAGAAGCTTGGATTCGACAACTATCATCAGATGAGCCTGAGATTGTCAGGTCAGGACCCTGATGAGGTCACAGCAATATTTGATGAGCTTGATAATCTTACAAGAGATAGTTACACGCAACTAAAAGGAGAGATAGATACTTATTTCTCAAAAAGAAATAAACTGACAGTTAGCGAGTTGCGTCCATGGCATTACCAGAACAGATATTTTCAGGAGGCACCTGAGATATACCCTGTCGATTTCGATAAGTATTATGAAAAACAGGATCCTGTGAAACTGGCTACAGATTATTATGCTTCAATTGGCCTTCCTGTTGAAACAATTCTTGCCAAAAGTGATCTGTATGAGAAACCGGGGAAAAACCAGCATGCATTCTGCACTGACAT
>CAZGDJ010000405.1:0-2503 GCA_964524635.1 uncultured Rikenella sp.
GGATATAGGTAGAGCGGAAATATGTTTATCCCACCGCGTCGAAAAATATTTGCATCTACGGGATAGCGTGATACCGAGATCAAAGACCAAACTGAGTCTTGAACCGCAATGCCCTGTCTGCCCAGTCCAAGGCACAAGTTTTCTTTTCCTGCAACATGGTCTAAAAGCTCACGACGTGGATAGTCCATGGCAATTGTACTAAAATAACATGACCGAACATCAAATGGTCTATAGGAGCAAGAAGTGAGGGGTGATTCCCAGTCCGGATTAGCTCGGAGCTGGAGGCGGGCCTGTTCAAGTTGCCAATCACGATTGTCGACAATATTGAAGGCTTTCCTAATATCGGCGTCGCTTATCCCATTGTCGCGTAAATCAGCAATACGTTGCATCAACACTTCTCTTTCAAAGTCGACAGCGAAATGATCACGGTGAGTCTGGAAGCCAAGCACGTTTATAGGCATGGCGCTGGTGATAGGAATAAGCGAGTCATACTCAGTTTTAACGTCAATATTCTGTGGTATAAACAGGTAGAAGGATGATGATGGCCTGACAGGCATCATCATCAGGCTTGAGAATGATGACTTTAGCAATACGTCATACTTGTATTCTCTTGAGCCAAAGAGATCACAATGCTTGATGTTCGCAGTGCTCAGGTTTGGTAATCTCAATGCTGTGAAAATGGCAACGCCTTGCTTAATATCAAACACATTTACATCATCGCTACCATCCGGGGCTCGTTCCTTTTTTGTAGCGTTTCCATGGAGATCAAGCACGCTAATGCTGCTGAAGGAGCGTTGGAAATTTTGGCGCATTCCACGAAAAGTTGGGTTGTCAATATATCCGTGATTAGTGACATAGCTGAAGACTCCTGTACCTGATTGAGCAATACAAAACTGGCCATATTTGATAAATTTTACATAGTCATCTTGAAGCCATTTTGGATTTTTTTCGCCAAGAGGCGATCCATCGACGAAATAGTAATCATCGACGAGCTTAGTAATCCACTCCCCAAAGTTTGCGGAATGCCCAGAATATGGTGGATTCCCTATGATTACCATAAATCTTTTTTTCGCCTTCACAACATTTACCGCTTCTGCCTCATGTGCAAGGGCCGGGAACAGGCCCGCTATAGACTGTTGGCCCTTGTCTGAAGGTGGTTCCAGGGAGTTAGTTAAATATATGTGGGCGCGACTCTTATACTGAAACTGATAATCCGGCTGCCCAAGCCGAACATTAATCTCTGAAAGTTTTAAACCTATCTTCATGTGAGCTATGATGTAAGGGGCCATCATAAGTTCATAGCCATAGAGCCGAGGAAGAAGACATTGCGGGACGTAGGCATTCCAATAGTCTTTAAAGGTCGATGTTTTAATATCAAATAACGGTGTGGTAATACGAGGCATATTCTTACCCTGAGTATTACTCCACTTGTTTTTCAGATAATTGAAGATGACCTCTATTATCTCAACGAGGAAAGTAGCTGTACCGGTGGCCGGATCAAGGACGTTCACGAAGAACTCATCGTGGGTTATTCCTTCTGGTATTTTGAGTTCAGGAATACTGGCAGCCATTTCTCCCCACGTAACCGTTGAGGCAAGCCCATCTTCAATACCAAATTCAGTCTGAAGAAGTTCATGGACACTACGAACGATATAAGAGACTACTGGTTGAGGAGTATAAAAGACTCCGCGCTGAACTTTCTTCTTCTTATCGTAGGCTGCAAGAAAATGCTCATAGAAATGAATAACTGGGTCTTCACTCTGCGTCTTCTTACCGATATCAGCCTTCACTGCCTCAGCATTTGAGTGATTGAGTAAATCAATGACATCCTGAATGCCAAGTTCGTCAAAATCAAATATACCCTTGCGACCAGTAAAAGCAAACAACATGCCGAGCAATTCGCGCAGAAATGGATTGGTAGGCGGTATCATGTCTATGAAATTCTTTACCGATATGCTTTTTGATCGGGACAGCCATGCCGCAAGGAGCCCATAGGTGACGCTTTGGGCAAGGACATCCGCAAAATCATCTTCGGTTAAATCATGAATGAGTGCTTCTTTGAAAGCTGCATAGAGTTTGCAAAGAGGGCCACGATCTGACTCCCTCTCAAGGATTGTGGTTGCCCGTTGACGGATAATCTTTGCGAGACTGGCAAGCTCTTTTTCTAATTCTTCGGTTGTAGTAATGACTTCCCGGTGACGGAGAGTAAACGCAGAAGACCATTCCTCCCGCCATCTATCAAGGTCAAACTCATTATCAGGCCAGCGAAGTTTCCGAACAAGCGTATGGTGGGCGTCAGCAAGATGAAGAACTGTATCAGCATCATCCCAACCGAGTACCTTTAATGTAGGGAGGTCACCATTCGTCTCATTTTGTGCAAAGTGGGCAAATGTTATCTGGCGCTGATCTCCTTCACCGTAGTTCGAGACGAAAAGAAGATCGTTAAGATGCCATGAAGCTCTATCTGTAGGGCGGGATGATGCACGTTTCTTGATGACAAGCT
>CAZGDJ010000406.1:0-2490 GCA_964524635.1 uncultured Rikenella sp.
ACAAAGTACTATCTGAACCTTGGCGAAATATCAAGCTACCCGGAAGGATATAAGGAAAACGCAGGGGTCTTCTGCCATAATAATCCGTGGATTATTATTGCCGAAACAATTACCGGCAACGGTGACAGAGCATTCGACTATTATAAAAGGATAACCCCTTCCTATCTTGAGGAGATAAGCGATCTGCACAAAACTGAAACCTATGTATATTCACAGATGATAGCAGGCAAAGACGCTTTCAGACCCGGAGAGGCAAAAAACAGCTGGCTTACAGGAACTGCCGCATGGTGCATGTATGCCATAAGTCAGTATATTCTGGGTATCAGGCCTGATTACGAGGGACTGGCTGTTGATCCGTGCGTACCTTCTGCCTGGAATGGGTTTAAAGTTACACGCCGGTTCCGCGGAGCAGTTTATCATATAGAAGTTGAAAACCCTGACCATAAGACAAAAGGGGTAAAAAGGATTATCGTTGACGGTAAGCATCATGATTTAAGTATTCTTCCAATATTCCCGGAGGGTAGTGAACACCATGTAAAGATCATTCTTGGATAACCAGGACTGTTGTCTTCATCGTTTGCAGCAGCCTTCAGGGCTTTAACATATAAATACTTATCATTATGAGAACTTTTATGAAAATTTCCACCGCAGCTTTGTTTCTTTTTGCCTGCACCATGTGGCAATGCGGAAATGAAAAACTAAATCCGGAATCTCTTAAGGGATCTGAAGGAGAGATACTGATAAACCAGGTCGGTTATACACCTTCAGCAACAAAAATGGCTCTCATTCGCAATGACTCAGAAAAGTTCATGGTGATAAACGTTGAAAATGGTAAAACTGTCTTTAAAGGTATGACAGGGAAACCTGAGTATTGGTCATTCTCAGGTGATACAGTCAGGACTGCCGACTTTTCATCTCTCACAACCCCCGGAAGATACCGGATATTGACCGTGGGTGATCCGGCAAGTTCATACCAGTTCACTATCGGTGAAAATGTGTATAATGATGTAAACAAGTTATCCCTGAAGTCGTTTTACCTTAACAGGTCAGGATACCAGATAACAGAAGAGTTCGGAGGGAAATGGGCGCGTCCGGCAGGCCATCCTGACACAGTAGTGCTGATCCATAAATCAGCCGCTTCAAAGCAGAGACCTGAAGGAACAGTGATATCAAGCCCCGGCGGATGGTATGATGCCGGAGATTATAACAAGTATATTGTCAACAGCAGCATCTCAGTTTATACAATGTTGCTCTTCTATCAGCTCCATCCTGAATATTGCGATACCCTGGCTCTCGATATACCCGAAAAAGACAATGACCTTCCTGATGTCATTGATGAGATCCTGTATAACCTTAAATGGATGCTGACGATGCAGGATCCAAACGACGGAGGTGTTTATCATAAGCTGACCAGCAAAGTGTTCGACGGTTTTGAGATGCCTGACAGGGATTTATCAAAGCGTTATGTAGTTATGAAAAGCACACAGGCAACACTTGACTTTGCTGCAACAATGGCAATGGCGTACAGAGTCTTTGCCAATGAGCCGCATGAACAATTGAAAGAGTTGAGCGAAACGTGTCTTATTGCAGCCCGTAAAGCAATGGAATGGGCAGAAGCTAACTCGGATAATATTTACAAACAACCTGCAGATATACAAACAGGTGAATACAAAAGCATTGATATCAGAGATGAATGGTTCTGGGCAAAGACTGAGCTTGCTCTTTCTGACAATAACCCGGCAATGACTGATGCTGCTGCATTTACACAGGAACCAGTTATAATGTCATGGGGTGAGGTTGAGATGCTTGGCAATATTTCAATGGCACTAACTGAAAATGAAGCCTTTGCTGAAGCAAAAAAGAATGCTGCAGAAACCATAACCGCTTTTGCCGATGAGATGCTTAACAAATACTATTCATCAGCATACCGTGTCAGCATAGACACCTTTGCCTGGGGTAGCAACTCAGATGTTGCAAACGAAGCAATAATAAAACTGCTTGCACTGAGGTTTACAGGAGACAATAAATACAAGGCGGCGATTCAGGGTGATGCAGATTATCTGATGGGACGAAATGCCACAGGGTATTGCTTTATTACCGGTGCAGGTTCCAAGCCACCAATGAATATCCACCACCGGCCTTCAGGTTCCGACGGAGTCGATGAGCCTGTCCCCGGATTTCTTGTCGGAGGTCCAAACACCGTTGTCATGAATGACTGCGTTCCCCTGGTAAAACGATCGGAGCTTCCTGCAAAATCATACACTGACTCAGAGTGCAGTTATTCCACGAATGAAATATGCATCAACTGGAACGCTCCGCTGTTCTTTGTCCTGGGAGCGATGGATATATTAGGAGATTGAGGTTGAGGTTAAGGTTGAGATAGAGGCTAAGATAAAGTCAAATAGCCTTCATCATATTTCGTTAAGTGATTTTATCAGTTTGTTAAGATCATAAATTAATTCATCGTATTGATTAAAGAGGGCTTCTGAA
>CAZGDJ010000407.1:0-2477 GCA_964524635.1 uncultured Rikenella sp.
TAGCCAAGCTTACTTTTGTCAATCACATAAAGGCTTCTTCCTTTAACTATCCAGATATTGTCATAAATGTATTCAATATCCATTGTTTCAATATTGGGCAAAAAATCGAATTGTCTTCGGAAAACGACATGTCCCTGACGGGTAGGAGTAACAAGAGCATCAAAGTATCTCGTGTCGTATCCTGACAGATAAATATCACCTTCAGGGGTCTTAAGAATATTATTTATCTGAACATTCCTGAATGAATCACCAATGAGGTCATTATCCTTCTCAAATAAATCATTGTCAGGGTTATACCGAAATATACCCTGCCCGGTACATAAATACAGTTTTTTATCAATAATCACAGCCTTGTTCAGGGTGTCACTTGTCAGTCCTTTGCTTTTGCCATAAAGGATAAAAGCCGTGTCAGAAGGAGTGCATTCAAACCTGTACATTCCTGATGGGCCTGAAGATAATGCCCACCAAACAGAATCAGGAGTTTGTACAAAGTAAACTATTCTGCCACGTACATCATTACGGTCACTCTGAGCAACTATTTCCCACGATCCATAAGAATATTTCAGTGTTTTAATTATTCCTTCATTCAGCCCGGCTACCAATACAGTCGGATCATTATCATCAGTTTTTATTGTTGTGACAAAATCATCCTTCAGGTCATCAAAATGGTCAATGTTCCCCTTTTTATCTACCTGATAAACCCCGTCAAGAGTAGCAGCTATCAGTACATCTTCACCATCCAGCTTAGTATTCACAAGGTCAAATGCCTGGCTGTTGATGCCCTTTAGCTTTGAAAACTGAACCCTGCCGCCATCATCAACATAGCTTTTGTAAAGCCCGAAATCATACGAGACATAAACAGATCCGTTGAATTCCCTGATATCTCCCAGAGTGGTCATTATACCCGAGCCACTTCCAAACTCAGACATGGGGAGAGATGTGTAGGCCCTGTTAATATACCCCATTGTACAAAACCACAACTGAGAATTTGATACATAATCACAGTACATTGCCGTGACAGTTGACTCACGAATTCCGGTTGTTTCTCCGGATATTTGCTGAATCAGCACACCGTTGCGGTCAAAAATATATATCCCCTCTCCGCTCATGACACCAACTGCAATTCTGTTTCCCGGAAGAATTACGGCACCTGATAGGCGGTCTCCCTTAAGACGTTCATTATATTTTTCAGGAAGGAAATCATATCTTACTTCACCGGTATTAATGTTATAGATGAATAATCCGTTATTATATGTTGCAATCAGAATCTGATCCTCATCAAAAGGCAGCAGTGACATATATATTACCCATTTGAGATTTTCGTTATCACCGCCGGGCAATGGCACTATCCTGCCATCCTTGTATTCCAGCAAACCCTCTTTGTTATCAGCTATTATTACCCTGTTATTTTTAACCATCAGCCGTCCTGCATTCTTCATTTTATTCTCATTGACCATCATATCAACATAAGTCAGTGAGTCAGCAGTGAAGTCATAAATATAGAGTACTCTTCTATCGGTAAAGTATACTTTATCCTTATCAGCAACTATCGAAAAAATCATCTTAACATCACGTCTTACGACTGAGTCAGCTATTCTGTCAGCAAGTGACACATATTTAAGCTCACCCCTGTCGTTTGGCTGCAGCATCCCGAAGTCAGTAGATCCTCCGACATATACTATTCCACGTGAGTCAGCAGCAAGAGCATTAACTCTCTGTTTATCATTCATATGAATTACGCCCCACTGAACTCCGTCGTATGTCAGAATACCTTTATTCTCTGTTCCAAAAAACATTACGCCCCTGTTATCCATGGTAATGCACCAGTTCTGAATGTCACCCGGTGTTTCTGTAACGTCAAAATAACTTACAATCGGGGCTCCGGTTTTATTTACCTGAGCTGATATTGATACAGATATTAAAGCAAGAATTGAAATAATCAGGTATTTAGATCTCATTTGAGTCGAGATTTTCATGTTTTTAGATTATAAATATACGAATTCAATTTGATTCAATACCTTCTACCCACGGGCTTTCAAAGTGAGAGTTTTTTCACTATCTTGGCATTTCTTATGGTAGAATATGAGGGTTGATTTCAGATTGACAGTTCTGTTAGCAGGGCTATCGTTCATGCCTTGTTTATCAATCGCCCAGACAGGCCGTGCTATTGTTATGCAGTCTGAGAATGAGATCCTGAAGAGTGAATCAGCCTGCCCGGAAAGATTATCTTATCGTTGCCCCGCACCCCAGTTTAATGAGAGTACCGATCCTTCAGGGAACTACTGCAGGATAGCTTTACCCGGACATCATTATACCACAACCGTAGGTGAACCCGAACTGCCGGTTTTCAGTCGTATAATTGAGGTTCCCGAGGGGATGAGCATCAATGCTGCTATTTCTGAAGTGAGCACTACGGAGTTGCGTTTGTCAGACAACAGAATGAGATGATTTCTCTTGCAGCGAATCTGACAACGAGA
>CAZGDJ010000408.1:0-2475 GCA_964524635.1 uncultured Rikenella sp.
TTCTAACCTTATAAGGGTAATAGGCTTTTATCTTTTCTTCAGTGTCTACTTCCGGAGCAAGATCTTCACTTCTGAACAGAATTGTTTTATTATTAATATCGGGTACATTTTTGTTATAGTATTTTAAATACCGCAACGCTGTTAAAGTCGGATTTTTCATTACCAGGTCAGCATGATATTGCATGAACCTGATAATAAGTCCAAGTTTATAACTGTATTCTTCTTCCGGTGCACCTGCAAATGAGAGCGGGATAGCACAGAATTCAGGCAACTCATCAAGATTATCGACGTCTGCACCAAGAAGGAGGTTTAGAAAATCATAAGCTGAACCTGATTTATCATTGCTAAAATTAGTAATAGTCAGTACTATGAATGAAAAAGCAGGATCAGTGCGCATAACATTGAATTCCTCTACAGAAATAAACTTCACAGGTGTTGCTTTCCAGTATTGTTGAACAGCTGTTTTGACCTCTGTGTTATAAAAAGAGAAAGGATTATCCTCCATCACCACGCATGTTGTTGAGGCAAGGAACTTTTTCGCGTCATCAACTGTCGGGTAAGGTCTCTGTTGTGCAGCCAGAGTAGCCGAAATGATCAGCAAAATGGCAGAAAAACCAATTTTTTTCATTTTTATATTATTTACCTGATGGGATAAAAATCGGATGTTTTTCATTGTACTTGCGCAGGTAAACGAACATCAGCTTTTTCTGGTTCTTATTGCGCAAAGTGGCAAATTCTTCATACAACTCAGGATCTTTCATGAGTAACATCTCGAGATTTTTCAAATTATATTCATATTCATCTCCGGTTTCAAAATCAATCATGAACATCCTCAGGTCAGTCCGTGCAGTTGATTGTCTGTTAGGATAACCATATGAATAAGGTGAATAGTACGGTGAGTAATATGGAGAGTAATAAGAGTTATAGGGAGAGTAATAAGGGTTATAATATCCATAAGGATTTGACTGATCATAGTAAGTTATGTCAGCCACAAAGTGTATTATGCTACCAAAGAAAGTGATCCTGTTATAATTATTCTGAACTCTCCTGTATAGAACGCCGTTTCTTGAGAAACCCCATATAGAGTTCTTAGGGATCTCCTGCCTTATACCGATGTTATCATAAAAGTAAATCTTGTCACCCTTTAGAACCTGGTCGAAGAAATCCTTGTCATTATAGTCCACTGATGTAAGGAGCTTGGCTTTTGGTATCGGGTTATTGGTCTTTACCATATCAAAATTCAGGTAAATGCCATCTTTGAATTTGAAATCAGGAGTATATTGAACAAGACTGTCAGCTTTCTGCCCCAATGATACACCAGATATCAGGAGGCCAAAGATCATGGCAAGAGCGGTCTCTTTCATTATATTATCTTTCACAAATCTCTTCAAAAATTATACCGTAAAGCAAAAATAATCTTTTATCTGCAATGAAAAACATTAAGGGTCTGATAAGCCAATTTAATACGGTCATGAATTTTATATTAAACGTCAGGGGTAATAACCTCAATATTTCTTTATTGAATTTAATGTATATTTGGATGTAATATTTATGTAATTCAAGATGTCCAGGAAATCTAAACCGGCTGCAATTTCTCAATCCGATCTGATGACCAGGAGGATAAGAAGCAAGATACTATTGCCTGTTGCAGTTGCGGCACTTTTGGCAGTTATTGCTATAGCAATGTCACTGGCAGAGTTTAAGATCATTGCTCTGATATGTGGTTGTATAGTCATTATTCCCCTTTTTCTTGCAATTTTAGAATTGCGTAAACTTATTTCTGATAACAGGGCCATACTAAAAGAACTCTCATTCATTGCTGAAAAGAATGAGGAAGTAATAAACAGCTTTTCACACAGAATCAGGGAACCTCTTAATAACCTTGTTTTACTTGGCGGGATGCTGCGTGAGACAAGTACATCAGGAAAGCAGGCAGAGCTTGTTGATACCTTTATAGCTTCTACTGACAACATGGTGGATGTTGTCAATGAACTGACAATGGAGACTGCCGGTAATTTTGCATTTGAATCACGAAGTGAAATGCGGTTCAAACTGGGACCGACAATATCGGATACTATCGAGCTGCTTAAACTTAACAGACGTGATGATCAGAGCCTGATTATTTATGATGACAGAGGTGAAGGTGAATCAGAACTAAGCGGAGACCCCATAACAATAAAACAAATACTTATTGATCTCCTCAGCACCGCTATTTCTGCAGCAACAGGTAAAATAACAATAAAGATACAGGCATCTCTGTCTCCCGAATATGATGGTAACCAAAGAATTGAATTCACCCTTGCCACAAATCACCCTGTGGTATTTATCGGTGAGAGCAGAATGCCTTATGTGCTTGCCGACAGACTTATACAGGAAGCAGGCGGCAACTGGCAGGAGACTTCGTCCGGATCAGGATCTGCATTCATTTTCAGCATTACGGCACACCCCGGTAAAAAGATTGAGAAACAGGAACCT
>CAZGDJ010000409.1:0-2474 GCA_964524635.1 uncultured Rikenella sp.
TTTCTGAAATTAAATAAAAAATGAAAGGGAATGAGCATATGAAAGAGATGCAGCTCAGCTAAGCATTTACACTGATTGAGTCGGGGCCTGTTGTCCTCATCACAAGGTCTGCTTCCGTGCAGGCACATCAATCTTAAGAAACTTTTTATGTTGAATTCCAGGCTTTTATCGTAAATTGATATTGGTAACTGCAGACTTAAAACGCAATAATCATGAAAGTACTCATCATCTATGCTCATCCTAACCCTGTGTCATTTACAAAAGCTGTCCTTGACAATTTTGTGAGAGGCCTTAAGGAGGCAGCACATCAATATGAAGTTGTTGATCTGTATAAAATAAAGTTCAATCCTGTGTTGCAGGATAAGGATTTTGCATTTTTTGTGGATAAAGATCTGCCCGGGTGGCTCTTCAAACAGATGGATATGAGGAAGATGATAGTTGAGCTTGCAGGTGGACCGGTAAAAAGACTAATTGCAAAGTTGTACATCAGGAACAAGAGTGATGATGACCTGCGTGAGCTTATCGCCTCTCAAAGACCAAAGGATGTTCTGGAACAGCAGAAGAAAGTAGCAGAGGCGGATGTGATCGTTTTCATCACACAGGTTATCTGGATGCATTTTCCCGCGATAATTAAAGGGTGGATGGAGCGGGTCTTTTCTTACGGATTTGCATATAGCTTAAACGATAGCGGATGGCAGGGTGATCCTGAGGGCAGGATTCCCTTATTGAAAATTAAGAAAGCCATAATCATGCATCCTACTTTCTTTACCGAAAAAGTGTACCGGGAGAAAGGATTCAAAGAGTCAATGGAAAAAATCATAGATAACTGGAGCCTGAAATACCCCGGGATAGATACTGTTGACCATATCTACTTCCACTCAATTATTGCAGTGGATAATGACACCCGCAAAAAGTATCTTGAGATAGCATATTTAAAAGGTAAAAACTTATAACATCATGAACAATCTTCATTTTGCTGACATTAACCTGTATGCAGTCCTGGTTGCATGGATATTTCATACTATATCAGGGTTAATATGGTTCCAGCGTAAGCTGTTTGGAAATGCATGGTCAAAACTTACCGGCAAAGATCTCACCCCTTCTAAAAAATGGATTATTGCAGGGCTTGTTGGCCATCTGGTAATGATCATGGTAATGGTCATACTTATTAAACTGGCAGGAATAGGCACCGGCCCGGGTGGTTTACTTATCGGACTCCTGTGCTGGATAGGCTTTGTCGTTCCGCTGGAGACAGGGGAATTGATCTGGGAAAAAATACCTTTCAGGTTATTTCTGCTCCGTATCGGGAATCAGTTCATAGGAATGGGCATTTCAGGTTTTATCCTGGGTGCATGGCAATGAGTTAATTACTTATATAGGAGGAATAAAGCGTGAAAATGACTGAACCCACATCACAGATAAGCCCGGAAAAATCCGTTTCCGTTGCACCTGACCTTAGTCCTGGGACGAAAAGGATTTATCGTCGTAAGGGGATGGACAACCTTCTGAGAATGGGGCATTGTGCTCCGTCTGTCATGCAGACTCTTAATGATCTGGGAAATTCTAAAGAAGATTGGCTGGTCAGGATGGCTGCCGGTCTGCCGGGAGGAATAGGCAATAATGGATTCGAATGCGGCGGCATTACCTCACCGCTGGTTCAGTTCGGACTTGATTATGGTCTTCAAACAGATCATGACGGATTGCCTTCGGTTATCACCGCATGGCACAATTATTCCGGGAGATTCGTGGAGTGCAACAACTCGCTTTTCTGCAAAGAGATCCTTGGTGACAGGCGGGTTCCGCTGCCATGCATCAAGATGGCTCGTCATGCCCCGGAGCTCTACAGGCAAACCGACTCCAGGGACAACACCGAAGTTATTTCAGGAGACACACGGGAGGCCTTTTGTCTGCTGCATTCCCACATGACTGAAAACGATTTTCATTGTGCTCATGCTGTCCTGAAACATCTGGGAGAAACTATTCCTGTAAACCAGGAGCTACTGAATGCAACCAGCGGTTTTGTAGGAGGCACCGCATTCAAGGGACTGACCTGCAGCGCATTAACAGCTGGCATAATGGCAGTCGGCCTGAAGCTCGGAGAGATTGAAAACAGCTACCTGCGGGTCTTCCGGATGTTAACGATCATGATTGCCGGCGGCAATGCATTTGCTAACCATCTGAACAAGTTCAACAAGCTCATGAACATCGGACATAAAATGTCGAAGTGGTTCAGGGGAGAATTCGGAAGCATTTTATGCCATGAAATTACCCATTGCGAGTTTTCATCCTTAAGCGATGTAAAAATGTATATCGGAAATGGTTCAGTAACCTCATGTAAAGCTATTGCGGAAAAGGTAGCCAGGCAGGCTGAAAGGATCATATCACAGAAAGGTGTCGAGGTGTTTTGAGCGACTAAACGAATCAACAATCATCTGTCCTGCAACATGCGTCCTTGTGGCCTCCGGCTTGTTAAT
>CAZGDJ010000410.1:0-2469 GCA_964524635.1 uncultured Rikenella sp.
GGCTGAGATTTGTAAAGAATCTGCATTATCAGTTGTCAGCCTGAATCCGATATCATCTCCAGTCTCAATAATTGCCAGGTTCACCTTTATCCCTCTGTCAATAGTCCAGCTATAAACCTTGCTGTTATCTGATGACATTGTAATCAAAGGCTTTCCTTTGATCCATGTAAACGATCCTTCAGCTGAAAAGCCAATGCTTCCGGTGGTCTTATTTTCAGGGACGACTGATACAGTCTCACCACCGGTATTTGTTATTCTTATCACAGGGAAATCATTTCTGACACTGACTGAAGTCTTATCTGTTGACAGTGAAGAACATGAAGCAGCTATCACCATCAGGATGAGTATGATCAGGAATTTAATGTCAACAGGTTTCATATTATGGCTTTTAGCTTTTCTTCTAAGGAGTTTTTTTCTGAGCATATTGATGGAAAAGTACAGAACAGTACTAATAATTGATTCCTAAAATTAGTAAGTTTTATGTTTGCAGAGGCAGGCTGGCATAGAATAAAATATTGAAGCAGGCGATTATTTCAATGCCTGTTTTGTGGTATAATTCACCAAAATCTATGTGTTTCCTGAAGTAAGTATCAGATGCCCCTTACTACTGCAATCCACAGAGTTTCTTCTTCGCTTCTTCAAGTGTTGGAACGAAAATGATCCTGCCAGTCCTGTTGCTTTCACGAATAAAGTCAGTCAGGCTTTTGCTTCTAATCTTGGAGAAATCCCCTATTATTGCCAGCCGCATTCTGTAGTTTGAGAATTTCTGAAGTATCTCACCTGCCAGCCCGGTTTTAAGATCAAAAAAGTCAGGATGCAACTGACTTTTGTTTATTATAACACTGCCGGCTCCATTGTACTGGGCATTGGCCATTATATCAAGTATATGGCTTGTCTCGCTCAGCAGCTCAGGGTATTCACATACCTCTGCAACAGAAATGCTGTTCGCACTATGAATTTTTACTTCCATTATCAGACACAAAAATTAAAGCGTAAAATTAAAACTAATCTCCTAAAAAAATTATGCCTGGAGAAATTCGATGTTAAAAAACATTAAACTGAACAAGATTCAGACCTTTTAACCGGCAACAATGGAATAGTCAATGTGTGTCTTCCAGTATAAATCCCATGCCCCTGAGAGTGCGTAATGAGATATTATGATCAGAAGAGAGATATTTTCTTAAACGACTAATAAAAACATCCATACTGCGGCCGAGGAAATAGTCATCCTCTCCCCATATCTCTTTTAAAATCTGTTCACGGGTAAGGGTCTTGTTTCGGTTGACAATAAGGTGCCTTAACAGTTGTGCTTCACGCAGGGTAAGCTTCTCTTTACCGGCTGGAGTATTCAGTTCAAGAGTATTGTACTTGAGCGATATTGAAGAGATGGTGTACTCATCATCAAAGGTAGAGTAGACACGACGAAGTATATTATTTATGCGCAGAATAAGCATTTCGGGGTCAAATGGCTTGGTAATATAGTCATCTGCGCCAAGCTTCAGGCCTTTAATGATATCCTCGCGCATACATTTGGCTGTCAGAAAGATAAAGGGAATGCCTGGATCCTCAGCCCGCATTTTCTCTGCAAGGGTGAAGCCGTCCATCTCCGGCATCATCACATCAAGAACGCAGATATCAGGCTTTTCGACGGAAAAAATGTCCCAGGCCTCCTTGCCGTCGCGGGCAAGGACCACATCAAAACCGCTTATTGAAACATAGCTTATTCCTGCATTGGTATACAAGCGAACGGTGTCGTCCACCTGCCCGGTATAGGTTGGATGATAGGTAACTATCAATGTGGCGGAATCGAAGGGCGCAAGGTGCAAGGGCGGGGCTTGAATAGTGAATTCAGAAGGCATGGAAATGCGAATTGAATCGATATCCAATATATCACATCCGGAATTATAAATTTTGACGGTATCCTTGGGAGCAGTTCCCATCATCGTGTTCCCAAAATCGATTGCATTTGTGGATAACACGACGGCAGGTACACCTGAGACTGTCATTGAAACGGGAATAATTATGGAAGGCCCATCCGGATCGTTCGAATTTATTTCCAACCTGGCCTGGTAGGTCCCGTTTAGCAATCCTTGTGCCCGGAAAGTAGCCACGATCTCCGATGAATCTGCTGCTGCGACAGTATCAAGTTCTTTGGATAGAACGATCCAATCCGGGGATGGATTGATCACAAAGAGGAATTTCTTCATGATGGCCATGGTCGCGCTATCATTTATATAATAACCGTTGGATCCAGCATATAAAAGATAGTAGATTCGATTGATGCCATTTAGCCCGCTCACCCGATGCTGATCATTGTCGGTATAGGTACTGTAATTATGAGAAGTAACAGGATTCTCTTGTACAATAATCAAATGGTTTACTGAAGGATCATTAGCATTGTAAACTCTTTTTACATAACCTGTAAAGGGTATGCCATTAACGGAAGTATATAGTATAGTGGCATCCATG
>CAZGDJ010000411.1:0-2469 GCA_964524635.1 uncultured Rikenella sp.
AAATAGTGGACGGAGATGTGGATCTTAAGTCCAATTTCAGGAATGCTTACTATGGCAAGTTGCTGGCTTTTGTAGAGTCCGGCAGTAAGAAGGGTAAGATAAATGTTACTATCTCTTCTCCAAACCTTGAATCAAAAACAATCAGCATTCCTGTAAAGTAAATTTTATAAAAATTATTTAGAGATGATCAGACATGAACTAACTCGCACCCGGCTGATACTCAGGATGGTATTAGCCGTAATCTGTGCCCTGATGGTCATTAATGTTAGTGCTCAGAATACAGCTTTAACACTTCAATCTCCTGACAAGAATCTGACGATCACTTTTCAGGTTCTTACCGAAAAGGATTCTCAGTTGCCGGAAGGGAAGCTGGTGTACTCTGCCACTTTTAAAGGGGGAAGCCTTATTGAACAATCCGCTTTGTCCCTGCATTTCAGCGGTAATGAATTGCCGCTGGGCCAGAAGGTAAGGATCACCGGTTCCCGTACCTCATCAAAAGATGAGTATTATAATCTCATTACCGGAAAAACGAGCAGGGTTCATGACTATTTCAACTCACTGGAATTTACTACAGAGGAAAGCGGTAATTCAGGTAGAAAACTGACGATAGAAGCCAGGGCATATAATGATGCCCTGGCCTTTCGTTATCATTTGCCAACACAACCGGGCTCCGGAGACTTTCAATTGAAAAAGGAGGGAACAGAATTCAGATTAAGCAAGGATGCTATTACATATTCCTTATTGCTTCCTCATTTCAGGAGCATGTATGAGAGTGAATTTATAAAGCTCCCGATCAGCGCTTTTTCCAATCAGGGTGGAGTTAAAAGCAGTTTCCTTATTGGTCTTCCAATGTTGCTCGAAGTGCCGGGAATAGCATGGATGGCAATAGCGGAAGCAGATCTGAGAAACAATGCCACAATGTATCTTACCAATCCATCAGGCAGTTGGACGGGTCACTGGTTTGAGTCAGTGATATCTCCCCAGGTGGAAAACCCCGATATTATTCTTACAGGATCTTTTCCTCATAAATCAGCATGGAGAGTATTAATGATTGCTTCTGAACCCGGGCGTCTGATTGAATCAACAGTCATAACAAGCTTAAATCCGGAATCGGTTATCAAAGATGTATCATGGATAAAACCTGGCAAAGCAGCATGGGATTGGTGGAGCGGTAGCGTGGGACGTGACGGAAAACGTTCCTTTTCTACCGAAACCATGAAGTATTACATAGATTTTGCAGCAGAATCAGGTCTTGAATATATGCTTGTTGACGCAGGATGGTCAGCTGCGAATGACATTACGAAGATGAACGGACGTGTGGATATTCCTGAACTGGTAAAGTATGGCGCTTCAAAGAAAGTAAAAATCTGGATATGGGTACATTATCAGCAGCTTGACAGGAGAATGGAAGAGGCACTAGCACAGTATGAATCATGGGGAGTGGTGGGTATTAAAACCGACTTCATAGAAAGAGATGATCAAAAAGGAATTGAGTTCTATTACAGACTGGCAGAATGTGCTGCCAAGCATCATATTATGGTGGATTATCATGGATCTACAGTACCATCAGGCCTGCAACGTACATACCCGAATGTGCTTGGTTATGAAGCAGTTCTTGGTATGGAACAATCAAAAGCCGGAGCCAGAGACAATCCTGAACATCATGTGATGTTACCGTTCACCAGGATGCTTGTCGGATTAATGGACTATACACCGGGAGGTTTCAACAATGCAACAAAAAACGAATTCGTACCGGTAATGAACGAACCGATGGTAATGGGAACACGGGCACATCACCTTGCTATGTATGTTGTTTATGACGCTCCTGTTCAAATGGTAGCCGACCGTCCTTCTGCATATATCGGAGACCCGTCTTTTGAACTTATAAAAAGTGTTCCCGGATCATGGGACGAGGTAAAATCACTGAACGGCCTTCCCGGAGAATATATAACACTCGCCCGTCGTAAAGGTAATGACTGGTTTCTCGGGAGCATGACTAACTGGCAGTCGCGTGAGTTAACCATACCACTGAGTTTTCTTGGGGAAGGGGAATATGAAGCCAGGATATTTGCTGATGCTCCTGATGCTGATCTGTTTCCCAAGAAAACAGCTATCTCAAGCAAAACGGTAAAAGCAAAATCCCTGCTTAAGTTACATCTTGCAGCAGGAGGCGGATGCGCCATTCATTTTGTACCAAAAAACAGGTAATTTAAAACTCTGTTAACTTATATCCTTAATATGCCCCATGCAGAACCAATAAAACAAAATTAACCATGAAAATATTTAAATGCATCCTGCTTTTAACTGCCTTATCTGCCATTTGTATTAGTTGTGTTTCCAATAAAAGCCAGACTGAAGAAAAAATTGTAACACAGATTAATATCAATCCATCACAAAGCTATCAGACTATTGAGGGATGGGGAAGTTCTTTGTGCTGGTGGGCCGCGCAGGTCGGTAATTGGGAGGAAT
>CAZGDJ010000412.1:0-2439 GCA_964524635.1 uncultured Rikenella sp.
TATGCAGGTCGGGTTACTTATATTTCTTACTGTAATAAGATCAGAACCGACAATAAGCTTACTCACTTCGGGAACAGGCCAGAGATCCCTGGTTTTTGACGGGACAATCCTTGTCACTTCCGTGGCGATAATTATCTGATGCCTGTTGGTGGGATAAAAAAGCTCACCCCATGACAGGACAACCCGCTCACCTTTGTCGTTCGATACTTCAACATAAAGATCTATTATCGGAGGAAACTCTTCTGCATTATTTTTCTTGATCACCACCCTGTCAAGGATGTCATACAATGAATAACCGTCATAACGGTACGCACCCGTAAAGCCAATTTTTTCACTGCTCAGAGTTGTCTCTTTGACAATAACATTTCGCAAAGGAAGGGTTGATAAATCAACAATAAGCTCATTTTCAACCTCTCCGTTAACGATGATTCTCCCGGGATTTAAAAGAGGACTAGCGGGTGCGTCATCGTAGAAGTCGTTTGTCTGAGCATTCAACGATAACGAAATTGTCATCAAAACAGGTACCAGAAGTCTGTGATATCTCTTCATATTTCTGATTTTTTCGCGTTATGCAAATCTATTCATTTCGGTTGAAGCTGAGATGGCGCATTCATAGTATTATTGTTGATAATATTAGATAAAACAGATGAACACGATCAGATGACATACATTTCGGGTATGTATATATTTCACCCCTGCGGGGTTCTCTTTTATTCTTATTCTTCCTGCTATCATAATGTCATCCCTTCGGGATTATAGATACATTTCTGCTGATGGCTAATTAAATCTTGCTCCCTGCAATGATTATCCGGGAAAAGCCTTATATACTCATTATAACCCCGCAGGGGTGGTATTTTGCTAGCTGTCAATTTAAATCTCTGATTTAAACCCCAAAGGGGTGACATGACTTTTGAAGAGCCTACAGGCTAATAACTCCTGAACCCTAAACTCTAAACATCCAGTTCCACAACTGTGATGCCTGCTCCGCCGCGGTCAACATGCTCATCACGTGCACTCTTAACAGCACCTGTAGTTTCAAGATACTGTCTTATCATCTGCCTCAGGATGCCATTACCCTTTCCATGAAGAATTCGGAGGTTACGGAACTGTACCATTATGGCTGTGTCAATAAAATCCTGAACAACCAGAAGTGCTTCGTCAGTGCGCATGCCACGCACATCTATCTCGGGATTGAACTGAGTACGTTTGGTAGTCATTGACCAGTCAATCCTGTTTTGAGGGCGGCTCATACCTGCCATCTGCCGATACTCCTCCCTGCTTACAGACTCAACCTTTCCGATATCTACGGTCATGGTCAGGCTGTTTGAGTTGATAAGTACTTTTTTGCCTCTTATCTCGCTTATCTCACCCATAGTATCAGTGCCGGCAATTCTTACTTTATCACCGGGCCTGAGATTCTCAGGTTTCTTTTTCTTCGGTGCCTCAGCGGGTTTTTTGGCTATACGTTTAACTATACCTGCGTTACTGCCTTTCAGCGGTAAAGGTTGAGGCACAATAATATCAGCTGTCTTCTCAGCTTTGCTCACACTATCACGGAAGGAATCAAGCTGTTCACGCACTTCCCTGGTTTTTTCCTTTTCAGCCTGTGCTTCACGGATGGTACGAATGGTATTCTCTATCATCTTATTAGAGTCACGCAGCATCTCCTCAGCTTTATTCTTTGCCTGTGTGATTATCTCCTTCTGTTTCGTTTTTATCTCTCCCATCTGAGACTCATAAGCTGAGATAAGCTCTTCCAGTCTTTTCTCATGATGTCTCACTGTCTCCCGTTTCTTTTCCCAGTACCGTTTATCGCGAGCTATCTCTCTAAGGTTACGGTCGAAATCAACATTGCCCACTCCTGCCCTTGCGGCAGCATCGTTGAGAATATCCTGTGGCAGTCCTATCTTTCTGGCTATTTCAAAAGCAAAGGAACTCCCCGGTTTTCCCTGGTCAAGACGGAAGAGAGGCTGCATCAGCTGGTTGTCAAATGCCATGGCACCATTGACAATACCTTCCTGTGATGTAGCAAAATGCTTAAGATTTGTATAATGCGTGGTTATGACTCCATATACACCTCTGGCATTCAGCTCTGCAAGGATAGCTTCAGCGATGGCGCCACCGATGACAGGCTCAGTGCCGGTGCCAAACTCATCTATCATAACCAGTGAGGTGTTGTCTGCCAGCTTCAGCATCTGTTTCATATTGATAAGGTGGGAGCTGTATGTGCTGAGGTCATTTTCAATGCTCTGTTCATCACCTATATCAATGAAGAATTTCCCGAAGAGGCCAGTTTCGGTCCCTTCCGAAACAGGTATTGTCATACCGCACTGGAGCATATACTGAATAAGAGCTACGGTCTTGAGGCACACAGACTTGCCGCCCGCATTAGGTCCTGAAATGACCAATATGCGGTCATGGTTGTCAAGCCTGATGGTG
>CAZGDJ010000413.1:0-2425 GCA_964524635.1 uncultured Rikenella sp.
CGTTTATCAAAACATCTATCTTGCCTTAGCACTTTTCTCAGGGACCGGCATTATTGCATACGCCCTTGTTGCAGCGTGGAATATCAGATTGGCCAGATCCAACGGAAGAAATATCCTTTTCACTTTCTTCAAATACAGCCTTCACTCATTACCCATTTTACTTTGTCTTTTTCTTGTTAAATACATATTCCAGTTTAAATCAATAGTGATTTTATCGTCAGCAGTCACTATGGCGCTTTTATACTTTTTCGCATATAGAAAAAAAATACAATCAATTGTGCGCAGTGAGGGCTTATGCGAGAAATTTTAGAAATAATTATAAAGAAAGTTCGTTTTTTAACAGTGCATCCGCTACTTTTACTATATGGTAGGCATCATGGATTAGATGCGCATCAATATATTAATAGCCATAGACAATACAGAGAACTTATACAATGTCTTTTTTTTCAGAAAGTACTTCGTATCAACGCGAACATACCTTGGCCTGTCCATTTTACTGCATATGTAGGAAATCCTAAAAACATTCATTTTGACAAGAAATATGTAAAAAATTTCATGTCGGTTAGCTGTTACTGGCAAGGCATGTCTCCAATTTATTTTAAAGGGAGCTTTCTCGTAGCACAGCGTGTTTCCTTTATTAGCAATAATCATGACATTTATTCGATTGCATCACATAAGCTCGATGTGGATCCAATCAAGATTGGCGACAATTGTTTGTTCAGTGTTGGTTGCGTCATTCTTCCAAGCGTAGAATTGGGAGATAATACTATTGTAGCAGCTAATGCAGTAGTAACAAAATCATTCCCTGAGGGAAACTGTGTTTTGGCTGGTGCACCAGCCAAAATTGCAAAAACATTAAACCCCGCAAAGATAATAAAGGCAACATATAAAGAATTTTGGGGATAAAAAGAATCATTATTTATTTTAAATTATTTTTCGGTCATTAGTAAGATCGAAGAAGACCTGATGAAAAAAGTATTATTGATCACATACAACTTTCCACCTATTGCTGGCGCTGGTATTCAGCGGATACTTAAATTCGTTAAATATTTACCCCACCACAACATTACTCCCATTGTATTTTGTCCCAAGAGGGCCTATTGGCGGGTAATGGATGATCACAACCTTGAGCTACCGTACCTTAAAAAAACAAGGATATACAGATGCGGTATTAAGCGATTGGGTAGATATTATCGTTTGCGTTACGGGAGAGGTTTGCAAAGCCACCCGTATTTCTATCTACTTGCCCTCAGATATATCTGGCATATGGACTATTTCAGCAGTTGGTATTTCGAATGCCGTGATCAGGCTCTGGCTGTGGCGATTGAGGAGAAGGTTGATTGTATATTAACTTCATCTCCCCCGCACAGTGTCCATTTTTTCGGTAATTATCTAAAGGCAAAGTTGAATATTCCATGGTTAATGGATTTGAGAGATGCAATGTACGACAATCCTGATAGGAATTTGTCAAAATTGTCTTCCAGGTTTGCGGCCTGCATGGAAGGTTTTTACGAGAAGCGTTTTTATCATACAGCTGATGCCATCATATCTGTTTCGAAACCGATATTGGATTCAATTTATGATCGGCATTTTGTTCCTGGATTTGAAAGTAAAATGAATTTAATAACTAATGGATTTGATGATGAAGACTTTGATACCACTGAAAGACAAAAAAAAGAAAATAATAAGTTAGTTATAACTTATACCGGTACATTTTTAGGCAAACGGACGCCGGAGCATTTTCTTGAAGCATTATCAATACTTTGTTTCAGGAAAGAAATCAACTCAACGGATATACTTGTTCAATTTATCGGTCATTTTGATGAAAATGTGTGTTCAGTGATCCAAAATTATTCGACCACATTTACCATAAAAATAATCGACCACCAGCCTTATGAAAAAGCACTGGCCTATCAGTTGTCCTCAGATATCCTTCTTCTGGTTAATAGTACGGATAAAGCGGAAGGCGGCGATCAAATATTTACAGGTAAGTTTTTTGAGTATTTGGGAGCCTTAAAGCCTATTTTTGCTTTAACACCGGATGGACCACTGAAACATGCTATCGAAACTGGGAATTTTGGGATTGTTGCACCTGCACGGGATATCGAGGCAATTGCCAAGCAATTTAAACGTCTTTATGATTTATGGAAAACAAAGAGTCACATTCCCTATAATCCCGACATGAAGTTGAGAAGCTCTTTTACCCGCAAAGAAACGACAAAAAAACTTGCAGAATTGATCCAGCGCATCACTGAGACGAAACGAACAAAATCAGTTCCACGGGAATAACAAAACGGAAACACGTTATGCTTGATAAGCCACCTTTCAGTATAACTGAAATTGACATCGTTATTCCCGCCCATAACGCAAGTGATGTAATTCAGAAATCAATAAACTCATGCTTACTGCAAGAGTTACCGGAAAA
>CAZGDJ010000414.1:0-2408 GCA_964524635.1 uncultured Rikenella sp.
AAATCAAGATTTGATTAAAAATCTAAGATTTAGCTTCCATAATCTTGAGCCATTTTGCTGTAATACCGCCGGTTAAGTTATCCATAATTCTTTCAATTTCATCTTCTGTAAGATTTGTTGGATCATTAGTTTGAGGAAAACTCTTTGCATATAATCCAAAAAATTGATTCCCATAATTAGATTGAATTTCAAAAGCCATAAGATGGAATTGACTCAAATACCAGATATAGTTTTCAAGTCCTACATTCCCATATTTTGCATTAAAGTCTTTTACAGATCGATATGTTGGTTTGTAATCACTCTCTTTAGAACATGTCATTAAGAAAATTTCCAAAGCATTTAAGTATTCCTTATTATTGCTAGCCAAATAATCAACCGCAAAATAGATAGCTGTCAATTCACTGGTCCAGGAATCCGGAGATCGGGACTTTAAGACATTTCGGAAATAATAGTGCCCTAATTCATGAACAATGGTATTTTCATAAATAACATCAGTAAGTAAATATTCCGGATCGTCTGACAATTTACTCAGATTCTCTTTTATAACATCTTTCAATTTGAGATGTCCCCATAAGCGTAGGATTTTTTGATAATCTAAATCTCCGGGAATAACTATCCAACCTTGCCTAATAAAAGAAAAGCCATATGGAACTCCCAAGCCTGTCCACTGGGCCGAGTCTAAAACAGCAAGTTTTAATTTGAATACATTATCCGGCCCGGGTGAGTACATTCTAACGAGGTTTTGAAGAACCGAATGCAATTTTTGAGCTCGATCACTGCAGTTGTCAGTAAAATAGGTCGGGATAGTTCCCTCAATAACATTTGTCTTTTTCGCGTAAATGGTGGAATCCATTTTGGATAGTTGACCAGAAGCTGTCAATGATATTAGATTTATTATCAACAAAGACAGCATGAGAGTTCTTGTAGAAGTTCTTGTTTTCATAGTCTGTGTTTTTTGGAAGTTGAGTTATCAGACAAACTGAATTGGGCATAACGGGAGTCTGTCTAATAACTCACTCAGATTTCCGGATCCGGCTTATTTTAGGTCCACCTAAACCACAATGAGTTTTTATCTGGTAATTTGTATGCCGCCGGAAAAAGCCTGGCAAAACTCATTATATAGAGCCCGCAAAGGTCAAAAATCCACAAAATTGATAAAGCGAGTATCCTCAGATACTCCATCAGCCTATCTCTGGTTTAAATATTGCCAATCCGCCGCAGGTTATATGCAATCAGCATAAACCCTACATCGGCACTTGCCCTTGCCTTACCCTTCTTTGTAAGGATATAGCTGAACCCCCATTGCCTCTTTATCGTTCCATACGGGTGCTCAACGATGGCCTGACGCCGTCTGTAGAGATGCTCCTTCTCACGGGTGTTGATCAGGTTCCTTTCGAAGTATTCTGCGTATTCGCTTCGATGAATGAGCCTTTGCTTTTCTGATCTCGTACACTGCGATCGTACAGGACATTTCCTGCATTCTTTTGTCTTGTACTGTTTAAACCAGCTAATGCTACCGGTTGAAGACAGTTGCTTGTACCACGACCCGTTGGTACGTAGTACCTGTCCTGCAGGACAAGTATAAGTATCCTCTTTCCTGTTGTATCTGAAGTTCTCGTAATTGTAATTATGATCGGGAGCCTGGCTCGTAGATGGCACGCCGGGAACTGCAACAATGGTCTCCACACCGAGCTCTTGTGCTGTCTTCAGCTCCGAGCCTGTGTGAAAACCTTTATCATAAAGAACAGTGAACTCATTGGTCCTTAGTATGCTCTTTGCCCTCTGTACCATATTCCCCATGGCCTTGCTGTCATTCTCATTGGTCACATTGTAATCGATAGGGATATTGTTCTTTGCATCGACGGTTGTTTGTACATTGTAGGACACCTCGGTAATATTATTTCGAAGCATGATCTGCCGGCTTTCAGGATCGGAAAGAGAGATCTGCGGATCACCTGATTCCTGTAGCTTTTTTTCCAGTTCCCCGTACCCTTTCTTTCTTTCCTGGTGCTTCCTGATCTCCTCCTCTATCAGTTGCCGGTTATCTCCGTCGCTTTCGGCCAAAACCCTTGTATATTCTTCAATCTTGTTGTCTATATAAGCTATATGCCGGTCGATCTTAACCTGGTTGAAGTTATTCTTCCTGCTGTTCTGGGCTCTCAGCTTTGTGCTGTCGCCTGCAATAAGCTTTCCTCCGATCAGGTCAAAATGCTTTGCAATCTGAACTGTTGTCCGGAACACTTTCTTTATAGCTTTCGGATTGTCTCTGCGGAAATTGGCAATGGTGTTGTGATCAGGTCTGAGGCACTTTAAAAGCCACATCACCTCTATGTTTCTTCTGCATTCTTTTTCCAGATCCCTTGATGAACGAACCTTATTAAGATACCCGTAAATAAAGAGCTTAAGCA
>CAZGDJ010000415.1:0-2407 GCA_964524635.1 uncultured Rikenella sp.
TCAAATTTCCTGAGGATCGGTGAGCTGATACGTTCATCACTGATTATGACATTTACATTGGCAGTGCCTCCGCGCATCTCCGGACCATATGATGGCATCCAGCTGACTTCCATATCCTGCATCATTCCCGAGTAGGCCATTATCTTACCCATAGATAATACACCCTGTCCGCCAAAACCTGCGATAAGTATTTCTTCTGTCATTGTTTTTCTGCTTTAAGTTGATGAACTATTTCTCCTCCACAGGAACTTTTATGTCTCCCAGAGGATATGCAGGGAACATATTCTCCTCCATCCATTTATTTGACTGAACAGGAGTCATTTTCCATCCTGAAGGGCAGTTGGAAACGACTTCGATAAAACAGGTACCTTTCATCTGGTTCTGGTATTCAACAGCCTTCTTCAGGGCTTTTTTAAACTTCCTGACACCGGCAGCCGTACTCACACTCTGACGTGTCACATAATAAGTGCCAGGGAGCAATGCCACAATATCCGCCATTTTTATTGGTGAACCCATCAGGGCCTTATCGCGGCCATAAGGTGAAGTTGATGACTTCATTCCCACAAGTGTTGTGGGAGCCATTTGTCCACCAGTCATGCCATAGATTCCGTTATTGATGAAAACTATAAGTATGTTTTCGCCCCTGTTGCAAGTATGAATGGTCTCTGCCGTACCTATGGCGGCCAGATCGCCGTCACCCTGGTAGGTAAATACAAATTTGTCAGGCATCAACCTCTTAACTGCTGTTGCCAGTGCAGGAGCCCTTCCGTGAGCTGCCTCCTGGAAATCAACATCAAGATAGTTATACATCAGCACAGAACACCCGACAGGTGTGATGCCAACGGTCCGGCTCTGAAGATCCTCTTCTTCAATTACCTCAGCCAGAACACGATGGGCTGTAGAATGACCACAACCCGGGCAATAGTGCATTACATTTTCAGTGAGTATTTTCGACCTGGTATAAGCCAGATTCTCAGGCTTGATTATATCTTTTAAATTTATCTCTGCCATGATTCTTTGCCATTTATAAACAACTTAAGGTTTTCAACCACCTCTTCAGGTGTGGGTATCATGCCACCCATTCTTCCATAATGGCTGACACGCGTCTTACCGTTAACTGCAAGCATAACATCTTCAACCATCTGGCCCGTGCTCATCTCAACCGCCAGCATACCTTTGACCTTGGAAGCCAGCTCATTAAGTCTTTTATTAGGGAACGGATATAAAGTAATGGGCCTCAGAAGGCCTGCCTTAATGCCTTCAGCTCTTGCCAGGTTGATAGCCTTCTGGCTTATCCTTGCACTTGTTCCGTATGCAACTAATATGTAATCAGCATCTTCAGTCTGAAACTCTTCAAAACGCACTTCTTTTTCCTGGATCTCCCTATATTTGGTAACCAGCTTCTGGTTAAACCTCTCCTGTCTCTCCGGGTCCAGATCAAGTGATGTAATGATGTTGCGTTCACGAGTGGAGGGTTTACCTGTGGTGGCCCACGGAAGTATCTCTTCTGATCTTTTCTTTTGAGGTTTGAGATAAACCTTTTCCATCATCTGGCCTATTGCACCATCAGAAAGTATCATCGCCGGATTACGATACTTAAAGGCTAAATCAAAGGCAAGTTCCACAAAGTCAGCCATTTCCTGTACTGAAGAGGGAGCTAGCACGATGAGGTGATAATCGCCATGTCCTCCGCCTTTGACTGCCTGAAAGTAATCACTCTGTGCAGGCTGTATCGTTCCCAGTCCCGGACCACCTCTTACCACGTTTACAATAAGGCAAGGCAGTTCAGCCCCGGCAATGTATGTTATACCTTCCTGTTTCAGGCTTATGCCAGGTGATGAAGAAGATGTCATTACCTTTTTACCGCATGCTGCCCCACCGTATACCATATTAATAGCTGCCACCTCACTCTCTGCCTGGAGGACTACCATTCCGGTTGTTTTCTGTGGATCAGCCTCCATCAGGTATTCAAGTATCTCGCTCTGCGGAGTAATGGGATACCCGAAATAACCATCGGCACCGGCTCGTATTGCTGCCTCAGCAAGAGCCTCATTACCTTTCATTAATCTTAATTCCTTTTCCATATCGGTTCTTATTATTCGGGTGTTATTCCACTTTAATCTTATATACTGTAATCACTCCGTCAGGGCATACAACAGCACAGTTTGAACAGCCAATGCATGTTTCAGGATTTGCGGTAAAACTATAATTATATCCTTTGCCATTGACCTCTTTTGCCAGTGCAAGAGTCTGAGTCGGACATGTGACCACGCACACCTCGCAGCCTTTGCACTTTTCAATGTCAATAACAACAGCACCTCGTATCTTTGCCATATCTTTTGTTTTTATTTAAATTACATCAAATATACTCAACCGGGTTATTCTCCCGGAATTTTTTTAGTCTTTC
>CAZGDJ010000416.1:0-2395 GCA_964524635.1 uncultured Rikenella sp.
CACTACTAAAGGTTCACGAACAGAACCCAGGATGTTATCAAAAATATCCAGAAAGGCTTGCAGCGAAGTCATTCGGTTTTCCTCAACATATTTGAGAGAATAAGTAAGTGAGTAAGTGTTTCAAAATCGTTCTAACTTGGTTTTTAAGCATAATATCATAAAGACCAGAAAATATAAATATTTTTCTGGGAAATTAGTTTTGTTTATTTATATGGTGTATATTTTAGATAAATAACGATAGCAGACTTGTGTTTATATTAAACTGTTTGTCATATATGGCCACTGTTTCGCATCGACCAGGCTTTCCTCCCTAAATCTTTCGTGTGTGAATAGTCAAATTTAACTCAAAATATTGGATCAAATAATGAGGCAGCTATATTTAAAAAAATTAGTATGATGCCAGAAGGTTAAATCCATACCAAAGTAATTTAGTTCGAATCTCATTTATCTGCATTAATTTTGCGGGTGTGCCACAGAACCTGAATAAAATATTGTGCACTCTTCACCCTGAATGAATTTCCACGCTTTTCCGCCGGAAGAACTCGGATACTGTAACTTTTTAGGCACTTCATCCCTTTTGTTATCATCTCTCTGATCATAGTTTTCATGTCGAGACTGGGAACCCTGTTCGCTGACTGCGAATAAGCCATTGATTAATCATAATATTCAGTGGCTTCCCCTGTGAAATCTTCCCCTGATGCGCTCCCGGGCTTACTCCCGGATTGTTCCTTTTCACCGTAATCAGCCATGACCACCGGGGCCATGAGAAGTATTGGTGTTAATCCTTTTTCAGGTACTCTATTTTTCAATTCTTTATATAACATTTCATTGCCTCTTCTATTATTATCTCAATCCCAATGCTTCCTGGACTGAGCTTTGAAGTTCTTCAAATAAAAAGGGTTTGAAGAGAACTGAATCAACAGACTTTTTTCCCCCCTGATTCCAAAGGGCCTCTCTGTCTGAGCCAGTCATTAGTATGACAGGCGTGCCAGGGGATCTTTCTTTGATGTGCCCGGCCAAAGTCAAACCGTCCATAACCGGCATCTGAAGGTCGGTCAAAACCAGATCGAAATCATGCCTCAGAAATGCAGCCAGGGCTTCAGCGCCATTGCTGGCAAAGACCACCTCAAATCCTAAAAATTCAAGGAATTCAGAAACTATGTCCTGAGTCATTTTATAATCCTCAGCAACCAATATGCTCCCTGACATTGGCCTTCTTGTGTTTGAGTACAGGGAGTTGCCGGTCTCTTTCATTATTTCTAACATGATGCACCTGCTTTTTTAAAATGATGGTACCAGCCTATGCCTGCTTAGTTGAGCAGGACATAATGTGAGAATGGTACACGGCTGATTTCTGTCTTATTTCGATTTTGAAGATAATAACCGTCTATTTTTTCACGCTCAAATTATTCTTTACGGATTTAACCCCCTCGACGCTCTTTGCAATTTTACCGGCTGTATCGATCGCCTTTTGTGAATCAACGAAGCCGCTCAGTTGTACGATACCCTTGTAAGTTTCCACGCTGATCTCGAATGATTTGAGAAAATCATCCACGGCAAGCTGAGATTTTACCTTGGTAGTGATGACAGTATCGTCAATGTATTCGCCCATTCCTGATTGTTTGGAAGTCGAGGTACAGGACACAAGAGCGCCTATCAGCATCAAAAGCATTAAACATTGGATAACAAGTTTTATTTTTTTCATGGTGGTTACTCCTGTTTAAAATGTGATTGTCAAAATAACTTTAAACAGTCTGCCAAAAATCGATGAAATCGTTCCGTTGTATGATACTGCCTGCAGATTTCGGTACTGAACTGGATTGCATTAAGAGAATCATCATATTATCTACTATTCAATCTTTATGCCGGGTTTAAGCCGGATGAGTTTAACAGGCATTGATTGATGCAACATATTGATTTCAATCTACATATTTAAAATAAAGAGATTGTTGAGGATACCGTGTTGAAGCAAAATAATGGCTATATATGGCGTATGGTTATATATGACCATGATTATTGGGCATATAGATTCTCGATTGGAACAGGGATCGGATGAAAAGTAATAACCCGGTTTTTTTGACTTGAGTATACCGGGTACTCTTGTTTAAAGATAATCCTTGTAATTACCGGCAATCCTCTTTGAGTCTGAAAATATGGATATTCATGTGGGAACCTTGCGTGACAAACAGGAATACTGTGATGATGATAATACAGCTGAGAAACTGTGTTATTTGCGCAGCCAGAATAAACCGGAAACAATAGAGTATCCGGTTAAGCCTTTCCTGGGGCAGATTTTACGTTATAACAGAAAGGCATGCCAATAAATAGCAGTCAAATTCAACATCAATAATAAGGACAGTTTTCTGAATTTATCAGGTGAAAATTATATGAACCG
>CAZGDJ010000417.1:0-2391 GCA_964524635.1 uncultured Rikenella sp.
GGAATAATTATGTCTCGCTGCATTTCCTCGTGCTTGAGGGAATAGCGCCCTGCCGATGCAAATATAATAAATAATTAATTATTTATATTGCCATACCACCGCAGACATTAATAGTCTGTCCGGTAACGTAAGACGACATGTCTGAGGCAAAGAAAAGAGCAATATTTGCGACATCATCGGGTGTGCCTCCCCTTCTAAGAGGTATCTTTGATATCCACTCATTTTTAACATCCTCAGGCAGTTTCTCAGTCATCTCAGTCATAATAAAACCAGGAGCTATAGCATTACATCTGATATTGCGTGATCCAAGCTCTTTGGCAATACTCTTTGTAAAGCCAAGGATACCAGCTTTAGAGGCTGAGTAATTAGCCTGCCCTGAGTTACCATTGACGCCAACCACCGAGCTCATATTTATAATCGATCCGCTTTTCTGTTTCATCATAGGCTTAATGCCTGCCTTTGTAAGATTGAAAACCGATTTAAGGTTTACTGTGAGTACCAGGTCCCACTGTTCTTCTGTCATTCTCATCAGAAGAGTATCTCGTGTGATTCCTGCATTGTTTACCAGTATGTCAATATTCCCGAAATCATTTACAATCTGGTCGATAACTTTCTCTGATGAAGCAAAATCTGATGCATCTGACACATAGCCTTTTGCCCTGACTCCCAGTGAAGCTATTTCTTTCACGGCATTGGCAAACTCCTCATTATCAATAATATTGGTAATGGCGATGTTTGCACCCTCGCCAGCGAATTTCAGAGCAATTGCCTTGCCAATACCGCGGGAACCGCCTGTTATAACTGCTGTCTTTCCTTCAAGTAGTTTCATAGCACATTTTTTTGAGGCACAAATATAGAAATTATTTTTTCAGTGCTTTTACTACCGAGCTTCCAATATCAGCCGGTGATTCTGCAACAATAATTCCGCAACTGGCCATTATTTTCTTTTTAGCCGATGCAGTATCATTTTTCCCTCCTATTATTGCACCTGCATGTCCCATCCGCCTTCCTTTGGGTGCCGTCTGACCGGCAATGAAGCCTATTACCGGTTTAGTCGCATTATCTCTGACCCAATAAGCCACATCAGCCTCCATCACCCCTCCTATTTCTCCAATAAGTACGACGGCTTCAGTATCTTTATCGTCCATCATCAGCTTTAAAATATCAAGTGAAGTAGAGCCGATTATGGGATCACCTCCGATACCAATGCATGTTGACTGCCCCAGTCCGAGTTTTGTCAGCTGGTCTACAGCCTCATAAGTAAGAGTGCCGGATCTTGAGATGACACCTACAGTGCCTTTTTTATGGATGAATCCGGGCATGATCCCGACTTTGGCTTCCCCGGGTGTGATAATTCCCGGACAGTTAGGGCCAATTAGCACATTATCAAATTTTTTGACATATTCTTTTACCCTGACCATATCTGCCACAGGGATACCTTCAGTTATGGTAACAATAAGTTTTATCCCGGCTTCAGCCGCTTCCATTATTGAATCAGCAGCAAAAGCAGGTGGCACAAAAATCACAGATGTATCGGCACCGGTCATTTTTACTGCGTCCCTTACAGTATTGAAGACGGGAAGGCTAAGATGTGTCTGTCCCCCCTTGCCCGGAGTGACACCTCCAACAATCTTAGTCCCATACTCTATCATCTGTGTCGCGTGGAAGGTGCCTTCACTGCCCGTAAATCCCTGTACTATGACTTTTGAGTCGGCTGACAGTAAAATACTCATCGGATGAGAATGTTTTATTACCTTTAATTCAAAAGTAGGATTTTTTTTTATCCTTTTACTAATTTTACTGACTATTACAGATGTTATGGACTTCATAGAACCTGTACTATATATTGGTATTTCGCAGTCATTCTTTGCGGGATTGCTCATTGCCACAAGAAAGCCTTTTTCGATAGCTAATCGTCTTATAGCAGCATGGCTCTTTCTTTTTTGCACGGAGCTTGTTTTTGCTCTCCTGAACCGTACTGTGCTTGAGATGTATTCATTTCCTTTTATCACCTTTGTCTATGGCCCGATACTCTATCTCTATGTACGTCACATGATTTTCCCAATGAAAAGGTTTTCTCCCTGGAACTTGCTTCATTTCATTCCTTTCTTAGTGTTTTTTGCAGTGTCGGTTATTTTCAGGAAGAAACCGATGTTTGATGACCTTAGCGGCTTCTTTGTAATTGACAGGTTCATCTCTCTTCGAATTGTATACAGCATCTGTTTCTTCCTTTCAATAACGGTTTACAGTTCTCTTTCCTTCTTTGAGATCAGGCGTCACCAGAAACATCTCCGCGATATTGTTTCATTTGCTCCATCGCAGATCACCCTTAACTGGTTAAAAATACTCTCGATAACATTTTACCTGGGTTATGTCATTGTTTTCATTCTC
>CAZGDJ010000418.1:0-2375 GCA_964524635.1 uncultured Rikenella sp.
TTTCAGTCCGGGTGAAGTCCTTAAACTTAACAATTTTAATTGCAGCCAAATAACCGAGAAAGATCTTATAGTCTCCAGGCAGTCAGATAAGATGCGGGTAATTATTGCTTACGATGGTGAGCTGATAACTGAATCAGTGATTGTGAAACCTGCTGAAAAGAATACTGTTGACGCAAGACCTGCAGAGGATATTTTAAAAATAGTAGTAAAGGAAAGGTACAATGATTCTCCTCCGGCCATAGCCTTTATTAAAGGTTTTGGACTGAAAAGAGGTGCTTTTGCTACTTCCGTTGCGCATGATAGCCATAATATTATTGCAGTCGGAACAAATGACAGGGAAATAGCTTCTGCAATAAACATGATTGTCCGCGCAGAAGGAGGAATGTCTGTAGTTTCTGATGAGGGCAGCGAAATACTTAGACTGCCGGTAGCAGGAATAATGTCAGACATGCCGGTATCTGCAATAGCTTCTGCGTATGAGAGATTATCAGAGAACGTAAAAAGCCTTGGTTGCAATATGAATTCTCCTTTTATGACTCTCTCTTTCATGGCCTTGCTTGTAATACCTGAACTAAAACTTAGTGATAAGGGTCTGTTTGACGGTAATAAATTTCAACCTGTAACCATGTTTATCGATTAGACATAATATGGTTTTATATCCATAGAATACAAAGCCGGGGAGGTTGGTAAAATTTGACAACAATCATTCTGTTCACTTGTCGTGGTAAGTGAATGCCGGGTGATACCTGAGAAATATTACGGTTTTGTTTTTTATTAATTTTGCCCTGATCAGTTTCATATGTCCATTGACGGCAAATCAATATTATCTTCCCTGCCTGATAAACCCGGTGTTTACCAATTTATAGACTCCGGAGGAAAGATTATTTACATTGGAAAAGCCCGAAGCCTGAAGAAAAGGGTGGGATCATATTTTGCAAAAAACCAGTCAGGCAAAACCTCCGTAATGCTGGGTAAGGCAGTTGAGATGAGGCATACGGTTGTGGAAAGCGAGTCAGATGCACTTTTGCTTGAGAATAACCTCATTAAAAAACATCAACCCAAGTATAATATTTTACTAAAAGATGATAAGACTTATCCATGGCTTTGTGTAAAAAATGAGCATTTCCCGAGAGTTTTTCTTACCAGAAAAGTAATACCAGACGGATCGTCGTATCACGGACCATATACTTCTGTGTTGGCTGTGCGAACGTTGCTGGAGCTAATACGTCAACTTTTTCAGATAAGGAGCTGTTCGCTTCCATTAACTCAAAAAACTGTTTTTGAAGGTAAGTTTAAGGTTTGCCTTGAATATCACATAGGTAACTGCAAGGCTCCGTGCGTAGGTTTTATAGGAGAAGCTGAGTATGCAAACCAGATTGAAAGGATAAAGCAGATCATAAGGGGAGATGTAAGCTCTGTGACACTTTATCTTGAGAAGATGATGAATGGTTATGCTCATGAGCTTAAATTTGAAGAAGCCCAGAAGATTAAGGAAAAGCTTGATCTGATAGCCAAATACCGCAGCAAATCAATTATTGTAAATACATCAGTTAAGAATGTTGATGTTTTTGGCTGTGCCCTTGATGACGTTTCAATGTACATAAGCTACATCAAAGTTGTTGATGGTGCAGTTATACAAACCTATTCCATTGAGATGAAGATCAGGCTTGAGGAAGAAAAGGAATCTCTTCTTTCGACAGCAATAACCGAGGTCCGGCAAAGGGTGTCAAGTAACTCTCCTGAAATAATTGTGCCGTTTATGCCTGATTTTCAGATAGATAAGGTGAAATATTGCGTTCCCCTGAGAGCAGACAGATTTAAACTGCTTGAGCTTGCAAACAGAAATGCGATATTCTTCAGGCTTGAAAGACAAAAGAAAACAGCTGAACAGTCTAAGGAAAAAAGAAGCGGACGCAGCCTGGAAAGGATGATGAAAGATCTGCATATGCCTGTATTGCCGACTCATATTGAATGCTTTGATAATTCAAATACCCAGGGTGAATTTCCGGTTGCAGCTTGTGTTGTGTTTAGAAACGGAAAACCCAGTAATAAGGAATATCGTCATTTTAACATCCGCACAGTGTCAGGTCCAGATGACTTTGCATCAATGGAAGAAGTGATATTAAGACGTTATAAGCGGATGATTGACGAGAAATCACCTCTGCCACAACTGGTTATAATTGATGGTGGCAAAGGACAGTTATCTTCTGCAGTCCAAAGTCTTGAAAAGCTTAGTCTGAGAGGAAAGATTACAATAGTGGGAATTGCAAAAAAGCTGGAGGAAATATACTTCCCGGGAGACTCTGTCCCGCTTTATCTCGATAAGAACAGCGTCTCTCTGAAAATCATCCAGCATCTCAGAAATGAGGCACACA
>CAZGDJ010000419.1:0-2372 GCA_964524635.1 uncultured Rikenella sp.
TATACCAGTCTGATGAACAGGAGGCTGTCAGAGGCCCTGAGAAATCAGCTACAGTAACTATTTTATATGACAGAATCTTAAAGGAAAATCAGGAACTATCTGATAAGAAGCTCTTTCATACCCACTTCAGCCGGAGAGATGTACTTCTTTAAAGGAGAACAGAGATGCTAGTATATACAATCAAGGAATTATGTCGCACCTGTTACACATGCGTCAGGGAATGTCCGGCGCGTGCTATTCGTATTGTAGGTGGTCAGGCGGAGGTAATAACTGAAAGATGTGTTGCCTGTGGTAATTGTACAAAAGTATGCAGCCAGGGAGCAAAGGTATTTCTTAATACGACTGATATTGTCCAGAAGCTTCTTGAAAAGTCCGATAATCTTGCTGCTATTGTTGCTCCGAGTTTCCCTTCTGAGTTTCATGAAATAAAAGACTACCATGTTCTGGTTGGCATGATCAGGAAACTGGGGTTTAAATATGTTTCTGAAGTTTCCTTTGGAGCAGATCTTGTTGCTAACCGTTACAGAAATCTCATAAATGAGGCAGGAACCAGTTACTATATTTCTTCTGACTGTCCTGCAATTGTCAGTTTCATAAGGTTTTATCATCCTGATCTTACTGAGAATCTTGTTCCGGTCGTTTCACCTATGATTGCAATGACAAGGGTTATGCGCAAAAAGTATGGTGAAGATCTGAATATTGTATTCATCGGACCCTGTGTGGCAAAGAAGGCAGAAAGCAGTGAGGTCGATGCTGCAATAACATTTACCGAGCTAAGAGAAATGTTCGCAGCAAATGATATCAGCAGTACAAATGTGAAATCTTCAGAATTTGACCCGCCTCTTGGCGGGAGAGGGGCTATATTTCCTGTTACAAGAGGCCTCTTGCAGACAGCAGGAGTTAATGATGACGCTGCAAACGGTAACATTATTGCTGCTGAAGGTAGAATAGATTTTCAGGAAGCAATTAAAGAATTTGAAGAGGGGATGATCCATAATCAGCATCTTGAGCTGCTCTGTTGTGAGGGCTGTATAATGGGGCCTGGCATGAGTAAAGGGGGTAAGCATTATAACAGAAGAGCTCTGGTCGGAGATTATGCACATAAGAAAATGGATAACCTCGATATTGATGAGTGGCAGAAGAATCTGGAAACTTATGATACTCTTGATCTCTCGGCAACATTCCGTCCTGAAGATATGCGGAAAGAGCTGCCCGAAGATGAGGAGATAAAACAGGTACTTGCTTCGATGGGCAAGTTTTCACCTAAAGATCATCTTGACTGTGGTGCCTGCGGATATGATACCTGTATTGATCATGCCGTTGCAATAGTAAAAGGTCTAGCTGAAGAAGAGATGTGTCTTCCCAATACCATTGAGAAGCTTCATAAATCCGTAAAAGACCTGGCGCTTTCAAATGCCAAGCTGACAACAATGCAGAATGCATTGAAACAATCGGAAAAGCTGGCTCATATGGGTCAGCTCTCAGCCGGTATTGCTCATGAATTGAACAATCCCCTGGGGGTAGTTATTATGTACAGCAACATACTTCTTGATGAAAGCGGGCCTGAAGATCCGGTAAGACAGGACCTTCAGCTGATTGTTGAGCAGGCGGCCAGGTGCAAGAAGATTGTGGCAGGTTTGCTCAACTTTGCAAGAAAAAACCAGGTAAACCACCAGCAGGTAGATATAAGAGAACTAACCGGTAACAGTGTTGCCGGTGTTGTGGTACCGGAGAATATCAAAGTCATCATTGATGATCATACAACAAACGCTGAAGCTTCCATTGACGCAGAACAAATGACCCAGGTGCTGACGAATTTGTTCAAAAATGCCATTGATGCAATGCCTGATGGCGGAACAATAGAGATATTTCTTGAGGATACTGTCAGTGATGTTATTATTAGTGTTTCTGACACAGGTAGCGGTATAAAGGATGAGGATAAATCGAAAATCTTTGAACCCTTCTTTACAACAAAAGGCATTGGCAAAGGCACTGGCTTGGGACTGGCCACTGCATATGGTGTTGTCAAGATGCATAAGGGGCAGATAACCGTAGAATCAAATCATGACCCCGTCAACGGTCCGACAGGAACCAAATTCAAGATTATACTTCCTCGCCGGCCTGAGTAATGAGATTACTAATATTTTGTTAACAGATTAATGAAGAACCAGTTATAAAAACATGAACAAAAAAACTTTTACCGTTCTGATCGCTGATGATGACCCTGACTACCTGTTCCAGGTTTCATTCCATTTACGAAGGGCAGGATATGAAGTCATTGCTGTGGAAAGCCAGGCTGAAGCTGAACAGGTAATAATCAAGATGAAGCCTGACATTGCAATCTTTGACCTTATGATGGAAAGTGACGATAG
>CAZGDJ010000420.1:0-2366 GCA_964524635.1 uncultured Rikenella sp.
GCATCACGGCCGGTATCACGGAAAAACTCACCTATTGCAGCACCGGCAAACGGAGCATAGAACTGTGATGCAGCCGATTCAGATGCTGTTGAGCTCACAATAACGGTATAATCCATTGCACCATATTCTTCAAGTGTCGCGGCAATATTAGCCACGTTTGAACCCTTCTGACCAATAGCAACATAGATACAATAAACCGGTTTTCCCTTCTCGTATTCTCCTCTCTGGTTGATAATTGTGTCTATGGCAATGGCAGTCTTGCCTGTCTGGCGGTCGCCAATAATAAGCTCTCTCTGTCCACGGCCGATGGGTATCATTGCATCAATAGCCTTCAAACCTGTCTGAACAGGTTGTTTAACCGGCTGTCTGAAGATCACACCGGGAGCTTTTCTTTCGAAAGGCATCTCGTACAGTTCACCGGTAATAGGTCCTTTCCCGTCAATAGGTGTACCTGTGGTATTGACAACTCTTCCCAGAAGTCCTTCCCCAACCATAATAGAGGATATACGTCCTGTTCTGCGCACAATATCCCCCTCCTTGATCATTTCTGAAGGACCGAGGATCACAGCACCAACGTTATCTTCCTCAAGGTTGAGAACGATACCCTGGATTCCTGTTTCAACAAACTCTATCAGTTCATTGGATCTGACATTTGAAAGCCCGTAAATATGAGCGATTCCGTCGCCATCCTGCAGGACTGTTCCAACCTCCTCAACATCTATGGCTGTTTTGACACCCTCAAGCTGTTGCTTTAAAATCTTTGATACCTCTGAAGGTTTAATACTATTCATATCTGAAATCTTATATTCTATTTTTCGGCAAAACCTGCCAGTGAAAATTCCTTTTTAAATTTATTGAGTCTGCTCCTGACGCTTGCATCAATATATGAGTCATCGACCCTGAGAATAAAACCTCCTCCTATTGCATTGTCAACCTGCTCAATGAACTCCAGTTTTTCTTTTCTGTCTCCGGTTATATATGAAGCTATCTTTTCCCGGACCTTATCACTCACCGGCACAGCGGTGGTGATTGTGATCTGTCTGATATTCCTGTGTTTGCGTGTAAGACCAATAAAGTCTCTTACGGTAGAGACAAAATAGCTTTCTCTGCCGTGTTCAAAGATAAGATCTATGAACTTGCCCGTAAGGGGCTCCAGCTTCACGGGAAAGAGTGAGTTCAGTATTTCTTTTCTCTTTTCCGGGGGTATGACAGGGTTATCTATGACCTGTCTGACATCTTTCATTGAACATATAGCAAGTATTAGTTGCATATCCTCGTACAGATTGTCGAGAACGTTCTTTTCAAGTGCCAGGTCAAACAAGGCTTTTGAGTAGCGTACAGGTATTTTGCTATCGTTCATTTCAATCAGTTACGGTTTGCCTCAATCTCTTTCAGATACCTCTCCATCAGCTTCTGTTGCTCGGCATCGCTCTTCATTGTTTCGCCCACTACTTTTGAGGCAACCTCAATGGCCATGCTGGCTACTTCACGCTTCACCTCGGCTATTGCAGTATTCTTTTCTCTCTCAATCATATCCTTGGCACGCTTCACCAGGGCTTCAGATTCGGCCGCGCCCTTTTCTTTGGCTTCAGCAAGCATCTTATCATAAGCTACACGGGCATCACGCAGGATATTGTCTCTCTCCTCACGTGCCTTACGTATAATAACTTCATTATCAGCCTGAAGCACTTTCATCTCTTCGCGGGCTTTCTCAGCAGCATCGAGTGCGTTATGTATCATCTCCTCGCGTGCCTTTATGGCGTTCATTATCTGGGGCCAAGCAAACTTCCACAGTAAAAAGAAAAGAATGAGGAAGATCAGAGTCGTCCAGAACACTGTACCTATAGCGGGGTTCGCAAGACTATTACTGGCAAGTAACATATCAATATATTTCTTTAGTTTTTTAAAGAAGGCCTGCAACCAACCGTTGCAGGCTTCACATTCTTTACTTTGCGATCATGGCAACAACTATTGCAAAGAGTGCTGCTCCCTCAATAAGTGCTGCTGAAATGATCATAGCAAGCTGAATTTTAGAGTAGGCTTCCGGTTGACGTGCTATGGCATCCATTGCGGAACCACCGATACGTCCAATGCCAATGCCCGCACCAATTACTGCGAGTCCCGCTCCTACTGCTGCTAATGGGACTAATGACATTACTGCTTGTGCTTCTTCCATGTTATTAATTTTAGATGAATGAAATATATTGTGAATTAATGATGTTCCTCTTCGTGTGTTGCCATTCCCATGAACAGCGCCGAGAGAAGTGTAAATACATATGCCTGCAGAAATGCGACAAGCAACTCAAGGCAATCCATGAAAAGGACAAATGCTATTGATACCGGGGCCAGGGCAACTGACTGAAAAA
>CAZGDJ010000421.1:0-2358 GCA_964524635.1 uncultured Rikenella sp.
AGAGGCTTGTGTATTTATGATCAGGAATTTGACAGGTTTGAATGGCTGATTCAGGAAACAAAGCTTTCAGGAGTTTCATCAACTGACATAAGCGATATTGGAGAAGATCATGAAGGACATATTTATATTGCCACCTCTGTCTCATTAAACATCTACAACCACGAAAGCAAAAGTTTCTCTGAGATATTCGAAACCAGGTCAGGGGAAATAAAATCATTTCTGTTTGATGGTGAAGACAACATATGGATTGGAACTGACAAAGGCGGGGGACTCATCTACCTGGATCACAAGACCGGAAAAGACACAACTTTTTTCCATGATGAGAACAACAATAATTCAATTAGCAGCAATAACCCTCTGGATATCGCCCTGCAGGGAAATAAACTATGGATTGCCACCTATGATGGCGGAATAAACCTGTATGATACTGAAACAAAACTTTTTAAGAAATATCCGGCCGTAAACAGGTATGATCTTTCATGCCGCTCAGTCTATATAGACAGAAGCGGGAAAGTCTGGGTCATAAGCATGACCGGATTAAAGGTTTATGATGCAGAAAAGGATAATTTCTCGGGTTATAATACTTTCCCTGAAGACCCTTTTGGCGTAAAACGTGATTGCAACGGTATTTTCCAGGATTCTTATGGTAATTTCTGGACATCGCATGACGGCTCGGGTGTTGGTTTATCTATTGCCCGGAAAGGCTTTGTTACTTATTCTACGAATACGGATAGATTCGGGTCGCCCATGGAAAACCAGGTATCAGCAATCTGTGAAGATGAATTTGGAAATACCTGGATTGGGAAACAGACTAAGGGGATAGATGTTTTTAAATGGTCAGAAAAAAAGATTGTGAATTACAGGTACAATCCTGCTGACAGATATAGCCTGGGTGAAGGTTCTGCTTTCTGTATCTTTCGTGACTCGAAGAACATAATGTGGATTGGAACAAGTCTTGGAGGCCTTCAATATTATGACTCCCAAAAAAACAGGTTCATTACCTATACTAACAGACCCGGTGATGACAAAAGCATCGCAAATAACGATATAAGATCCATATCTGAGGATACAAATGGTGACCTCTGGGTGGTGGTATATGGAAAGGGTATTGACAGATTCGTAAGGACAGAAGGCATCTTCGAACATTATAACAGTCAGAACAACGGACTCTCAAGTGATTATGCCTTTCAGGTTCTGTCAGACAGCCAGGGTAATGTATGGGTTGGCACAGTCAGTGGACTATGCCTTCTTCCAAAAGGTGAAAACCGGTTCAGAACATATTACCAGTCTGAAAAAGATGCTAATTCATTGATTGATAATAACATACTATCTCTTTACGAAGATGATGAGCATAATATCTGGGTTGGAACCACAAATGGACTAAACAGGTATAACAGGCAAAAAGACAATTTTGACCGTTTTTCTTCAGGGTTTGCAAGCACGATAATAAATTCAGTGCTGAGTGATAAAAATGGCTCGATGTGGCTTGGCACTTCCAGGGGTCTGACTATGTTCAATCCCAAAACAGGTGAATATAAAAATTTCAACAGGTTTGACGGTCTTATCTCTACGGGTATTTACCCGCGGGCCGGATACAGAAATTCATCGAAAAATATGTACTTCGGGGGAGACAACGGTTTTAATATAGTCAATCCTGATAAACTGAACCTGAATACCAAGCCACCAAAAGTATTGATCTCCAGGCTGGATTTATTCAATAAAGAGATTGATAAATACTCTGAGAAAGGACCGTTACAAAAAAACATAATTACTTCTGAAAGCATAAAGCTGAAATATGAATTCAATGTCATCACCTTTAGGTTTATTGCACTTGATTACCAGATTCCCAGCAGAACAATATATGCCTATAAACTGGAGGGTTTCGATAAAGACTGGATCGAATCAGGCAATAAGAGGGAAGTGACATATACGAACCTGAATCCTAAACGTTATGTCTTCAAAGTAAGAGCAGCTAACAGTGATGGATACTGGAATGAAACAGGAGATTCACTGGAGTTAATAGTGATGCCTCCCTGGTATGGCACTGTTCTGTTTAGGATCTTTCTGATCCTTTTCTCTCTGGCATTGATCGGAGCTATCGTTTATATAAGGACCAACAGGCTTCGACAACAGAAAATTATTCTTGAAGAGCAGGTAAGAGAAAGAACTCATGAGCTGACCGGGAAGAACGAATTGCTGCAGAAACAGGCTGTGGAACTAAATGATGCAAATGAAGAGCTGAAGCAGGCTAACTTTACAAAGAACAGGCTGTTTTCCATCCTTGCACATGACATAATTAACCCCTTCAATACACTGCTTGGACTTACAGATGTACTAAGAGAAGACTACGACAAAATC
>CAZGDJ010000422.1:0-2344 GCA_964524635.1 uncultured Rikenella sp.
GACCTGCACAGGTGACCCGGCAAGACGGGCCGGAAATGAGATGCTTTTCCAGATGCAGGCACTGCAGGTGATAGAGATCCTCAAATCTTATGGAATAAACAAAATAATCACCACATGCCCGCATTGTTTCAATACTTTTAAGAATGAATATCCTGATCTTGGAGGCAGCTTCGAAGTGGTCAACTATCTCCAATTCCTGAACGGGTGTGCTGAGAATGGCAGGCTGAAGATTAATTCCGGATCGTTGAATAATGTTCCGGTCACCTTCCACGACCCATGCTACCTGGGCAGGGCCAATAATGTATATGAAGAACCAAGGCTCCTGCTGAAAAACCTTACCCGCAGCTTCAAAGAGATGGAAAGAAACAGGAGCTTTGCATTATGCTGTGGTGCTGGCGGGGCTCAGATGTTCAAGGAAGCGGAGAAAGGTGAAAAGGAAGTCTTCATTGAACGGACTGAGGATGCCCTTGATACCGGAGCACAGGTTATAGCAACTGCTTGTCCGTTCTGCATGACAATGCTCACTGACGGATTGAAATACAAGAATAAAGAAGATAGTATCCGCAATCTTGACGTTGCCGAAATAATTGCACAGTCATTAGATATTTAGCAAATCAATTACCTAATAGAATCATGGAAAAAAGTAATACTCTGAAAAGCGGTGAGTTTCTGACAAAAGAAGTTGATGCAAAAGATATCTTCATTCCTGAGGAATTCAATGAGGAACAGAGGATGATAGCACAGACCTGCAGTGATTTTCTTCAGGCTGAAGTCTATCCTAACATTGAAAAGCTTGAGAAAAGTGATAGGGAGCTGATGAAGGACATCCTGAAGAAATCAGGTGAGCTGGGCATGTTGGGGATCTCCATACCTGAAGAGTTTGGTGGCTTTGGACAATCATTTGTGACACAGATGCTTGTTGCTGAGACAACCGGTGCAGGATATTCTTTCTCAGTAGCCTACATGGCACACTGTGGAATTGGCACATTACCAATTATGTACTATGGAAACCAGGATCAGCGTGAGCGCTATATTCCCCGGCTTGCGACAGGTGAGCTGATAGGAGCGTACTGTCTTACTGAACCTGGAGCAGGCAGTGATGCCAACTCAGGCAAAACAAATGCAAAACTGAGCGAGGATGGTAAACATTATATCCTCAACGGACAAAAGATGTGGATCACAAACGCCGGGTTTGCCGATACCCTTATAGTGTTTGCCAAGATTGACAATGACAGGGTTCTCAGTGCATTTATTGTTGAAAGTAAATACCCCGGAGTGGTGATTGGCCCTGATGAACATAAAATGGGAATCAAAGGCTCATCTACCGCTCAGATTTATTTTAATGATGTGAAGGCGCCGGTTGAGAATCTTCTCGGAAAACGAGGAGAGGGATTCAGGATAGCCCTGAGCATACTTCATATGGGCCGCCTGAAACTTGGAGCCAATGTAATTGGTGCTGCAAAAAAAGCAATTAATGACTCCGTTAATTATGCCAATGAAAGGAAGCAGTTTGGAGTGTTGATATCTTCATTCGGAGCCCTGAAGCATAAAATGGCAGAACAGGTTATTCGCCTTTTCGCCTCGGAATCAGCTGTTTACAGGGTGAGCAAAGATATTGATATCCTTATTAAAGAACTGGCTGCAGAAGGTGATTACGGTCGGGCATCAATTGAAGCAATAAGTCATTATGCAGTAGAAGCTGCGATACTAAAAGTAGTTGGTTCAGAAATGCTTGATTTTGTTTCTGATGAAGCGGTACAGATTCATGGTGGCATGGGCTATTCAGCAGAGATGTCAGTTGAAAGAGGGTATCGTGATTCAAGGATTAACCGGATCTTTGAGGGCACTAATGAGATCAATCGTCTTCTTGTTGTTGATACAGCGATGAAACGTGCCTTGAAAGGTGATTTTGATCTTTATGGTGAAGCAGAGAAGCTATCTGCTAATCTTGCCGGCATAACTGACGGCAGAAAAGCAGGTGAAAGTTACTTCGAAACAAGAAAGAGATATATCAAAAATTTCAAGAAGGTTATTCTCATCTGTATCCATAATGCCACAAAAAGATTCGGCAAAGAGCTGATGAATGAACAGGAGGTATTGAATAATATAGCTGAGATGATGATGGAAACCTATGTTTCTGAATCACTTGCCCTGAGAGTAGAGAAGCTTGCCTCAATCAAAAGTGATATTTCGTTGTATAAAGACATACTTGACGTCAATATTTTTGAGACGGGAAATATTGTAAGAACCTCAGCTCATGAAGCAGTAGCATCATTTTCAGCACCTGAGTCCTGGGCCGGGCTCATTAAAGCAGTTGAAAACCTGACTATGGAAGACTGTGTCA
>CAZGDJ010000423.1:0-2327 GCA_964524635.1 uncultured Rikenella sp.
GTTCGTATCCTTTCTCAGCAATGGTGTCGGCCGTAACTGTCTCTGCCCCGTCAGGACTGACAGTAAGAGTAAGGCTGTAAGGTCCTGTTTTTCTGCATCCGGAAAGGATCAATACAAACAAACAAATCATGATGCTGATGGAGCTGACGGATGATCTGATATAGGTATTCATGGAACAGTTTTGTGCCTGTTTCTGAAGTGTTTTACCGGTAATCATTGCTTTAAGAGGCTATAAATAATTTTACTATATATCGTTTTCTGTTATTGCGGTTTTCATCTGACCTAATTTAACATTAATAAGTGAGAGTGGTTTATGAATTATTTTCACTTCTTTATCGTGATGCGCCCCTCTCCTCCCGGCCTCTTCTCCACAGTATGGGGCTAGCAGGGGAAGACATTATAGCATCTGCACTTAACAAAATTCTTTCAGGTGGACTTCTCAAACGCCCAAATATTTTGTTTCCCCTCCTAACTTAGAGCCTGTCCCGATCTATCTGGGTAAGGGTGTCTTTGCAGATACCTTTAGTCACAAGAGGCAAACAAAGCAAAATTCTGAATCTTCTTCCGGTACTATTTTACCCCATTAATTTCAAAGGGCAGGGCACCATAAAAGTTACCCTTAAGGGTTCCTCCGCCTGAACCGTCATCAACGCTCAGGTTAACATCGACACTGTATTCAGAACCCTCTTTTTTTATTGTCACTGTTCCGGACGACAACCATAGTCCGCCATCCTTGGCTCCGTAGTCAGGATAAAACACTGCATAAAAACCCACTTCGCATTCCCCCGGAGAGGGTGACATTGTACCCTCCGGTAATGCTACTGCGTTAGATATCATTGTCATCTGAATCTGTAAAACGGCACTTGGAGACAGATCAATCCATATATAACTTCCGTATCTTGTGTTAACACACTGTAACGCGTTAGGACCGTTATAATGACCATCATCCGGAGTATAAACGCCGTTATACTCAGTAGTTGCATTTCCTGCAAGCGTCAGCTTGTTCAGGATCTTGTCATCATCCTTCTTGCATCCGACAGCCATTAAAATAAGTGCCATCATTGTCAATACTGTAAACAAAGTTCTTCTTTGCATGGATATTGGTTTTAGGATTTCTGTACTAAAGATAGGAAGTTTAAAATTATTATCGAAGTCTCACCAGGTACTCTTACAAGTCCCGGTTTTCAGCGTGAGTCCCTCAGGTCGGCCCTTTACCCCAATTCTTTTCTTCAGCCACAACAGGCGATGCGCGAAGGTAGTCCACAGTCCTGTCCTGAGCGTACGCAGTGAACGTCGGGAAGCAGTACGAAAATTAGCCGAAGTCATGACGGGAGGTATAAACCCCTGTTCTGCTGCTGATATTCAATTTGTCAAAAAATATTTGCTTAAATCATTGACATGAGTATTTTAACCGTATAAATTTGAAATGGTTGTCTGAGAATCGGACTTTTTGTTTTAAAGAATGAATTATTGAGTATCAAGGGTTATTATAATATCTGGTAAGCGTCCAGTTTATACTTACTTAAAATTTCATTAATTCAAGTGCTTATGAAAACAAAACATGTTATTATCTGCGTTCTGATAATTCTGGGTACTACTGCTGCCATATCAGCACAGAAACCGACTGAACACAGGGACGGATTTACGATCGGGCTTTCTTACCATGGGAATACCTTCTTTGAAGAAGATTCTGTAGTTAACATAAACAACCTGAAAGGTGGTGAGTTCAATGACGGACTCCTGGGACTTAACATGCAGTACCTGTTCCGGTTCAACAAGTTTATTGGCATTGCCGCTGATTACAGGTTCTTCGTTGGAACCTTTGACAGGGGATTCCGGGACTACCAGCAGTTTGATTTTACTCACGGACACCAGATTTTTATAGGGCCCGCATTCAATATCGGGAAGGGATTCTTCAGTGTGACGCTCCGACCCCAGATAGGGTATGACTACCTGAAGATTGCCGGTCAGGGTGACTGGGAAACAAGTTCTTCAGGAGGGTTCATCAGATTCACCTATATAGGTTCAAATCCCATTGAGGGTATGTGGGCCAAAATGCTTTCAGATTACAGCTCCGGGACAGCAACAATTATTGAGGGGTATCCGGCATATAAAAGAAGCGGACTGATTTACCAGATAGGCGCTAACTTCAACCTCTCATGGGAGAAGGTTTCCCTGACACTGATGGTTGATTTCTCCTCTCTGAAATACAATGGTGTCAGTCATGAAGAATTAGGTGCCGGCATGGGTGCAATCTTTCATTTCTAAGCAATAAGAGGCTATTAGCGTTGATAATACACGGGTTTTCTCACTTTCTTTGTCTTGAT